>JAZFSU010000363.1:0-7855 GCA_036446335.1 Dehalococcoidia bacterium
GCGGAGAGCAGTGTCCAGTCGGCCTCCCCTATCGCCGCCGCGTGTCTGCCCTTTCCTCCGCCGATCACATCGATAATATCCTGCATCGTCGCGCCCTGTTGCTCCATCTCCTGGATGTGCATGGTGAGCGGATTGCGCAACGCCCTCATCGGGTCGCCCTTGCTGTGGAAGGTGAACATGGTATCGGTCTCCCGCGCCTCGACGAGACTCCTCTTGAGGTTCTCGTGAATGGGGCACTCCCTGGTGGCCAGAAACATCGTTCCCATGCACACTCCCTCGGCGCCCATGGCCATGGCGGCAACTACCCCACGGCCATCGCCGATCCCGCCACCAGCAACGACAGGTATTCTCACCGCATCTGCAACCTGCGGGAACAGAACGAAACCGCCCACGGGGTCCCGGCCCGTGTGACCGGCGGCCTCGAACCCTACGACTTCCACGATGTCAGCACCAAGACGCTCGGCTGTCTGAGCGTGCCTCACACCAACGCATTTGTGCATCAGTATTACATTGGCCTTCTTGATGCGCTCCGCCAAGCCCTCGGGACTTCTGCCCGAGGTCTCAATCACGGGAACCCCTTCCTCAATTGAGGCCTCCGTACACTCCTCCGGGTCCACGGGGCTCAGCATCGGGAACAGGTTGATGTTAACCCCGAAAGGCTTATCCGTCAGGCTCCTCGTCTTCCTGATCTCCTCCCGAAGACCCTGACCCGTGCGGGACATTATGGAGGCCAGGGAGGCAAATACCCCGGCGTTAGCGGCCGCAGCCACGAACTCGGGGCTCGATTGCTGTCCCATCGTACCCATGATTATGGGATACTCGACCCCCAGGATCTCTGTAACCCTCGTCTTGAGGATGCTGGCCAACTGGCATCTCCTATTGTCGAAGCAGCACAATCCGCGCGAAGCTAAATGGTTCCCTATTTCCCTTTGAACACCGGCTCACGCTTCTCCATGAAGGCGACGGCGGCTTCCTGGAAATCCTCCGTCTTCATCAGCCTGTCCTGAGACCTCTCCTCACGCTTCAAATGCTTGATTATATCGTTCTCCTCCATTGCATCGTAGAGAACTCGTTTGCCTTCCGCCACCGCCAGCGGCGGGTTCTTTGCTATCTTCGATGCCAGTTCCCTGGCCGCGTTGAGCAAGTCATCGTGCGGCACCACCCGGTTGACCAACCCGATCCTCTCGGCCTCCGCGGCATCGATAGTGTCGCCCGTGAGTATCATCTCGCATGCCCTGGAGAATCCCACGATTCGGGGAAGAGTGAATGAGCCGCCCGTGTCGGGGACGATCCCCCTCTTGACGAAGACCATGCTGAATCTGGCCTTCTCAGATGCGATCCTTATGTCGCACCCCAGCGCCAGTGAGAAGGAGGCTCCCGCGGCAACACCGTTGATGGCCGCGATAACAGGCTTGTCCATACTCCGAATCCGGATCAGAGCGCCGATTACGGTCCCCCGCCCATAGGTGTCATCGTCCAGCGCCGGACCGGGGGGCTGCTCCTCGTCCTTGTCAACCAGGGCCTCTGCGTTCGTGAACATGCCCAAGTCGATCCCTGTCGAAAAGTGCTTGCCAGCTCCGGTGAGGATCACCACCCGGATGTCGGGATCAGCACCGACCTCCTTGAACACGTTGTCAACCTCCACCATCAGCCTGAAATCAAGGGCATTGCCCGCATCAGGCCGATTGAGGGTTATGATCGCGATCGGGCCCTCTCTCTCCAGGATCAGTGCCTTGTAGCCCATCTTCCGCCTCCTTATATACCGGGCAACTCAAGTCCCCCAGGCACAACACGGGATGCTGATGCGGTCACAAAGACGCATCACCCATGCATGGTAGTTTCCGCCGTACCCTCAAGCCTTCTTGAACGCGTGGAGCGCAATCTCGTCGCTGACCTTCTCATAGTCCACCACCACCGGCATACCGATCTCCACCTCCTCCGGCTCCATAAGGCCGTGTGTTATGAGACGAGGGCCTTCTTCCAGTTCCACGAGCAAGACGACCCATGGATACGGCATGGTTGCATGCTGAATCGTGTAGCTGTGCACGGTTCCTTTGCCGCTACATCGGGCCCACTCGAAGTTGAACGAATTGCAGAACGGGCACATCTCGATCGGCCAGTAGCGGAACTTGCCGCAATCCTTGCATTTCTGCATCAGCAATTCGTGCCGGTTCAAGCCGTCGTAGTACTCCTGGTTTATCGGACCGGGCATCGGGGCCAATCTTGGCACATCAGTCATCAGGTGCCTCCTCTAAATCGAGTGAAGGATCAATGCGCTGGTTGGGATGCCGCTGCCGGACGTCACCAACACATTCTTGCAGTCGGGCACCTGCGCCGGCGAGGTGCCCCTGATCTGACGCACACCTTCAGAGAATTGGTTCAGTCCGTGGATGTAAGCCTCGGAGAGGCAGCCGCCGCTGGTGTTGGTGGGCAGCCTGCCTCCTATCTGAAGAGCCCCGTCCCTCACAAACGGCCCTCCCTCGCCCCGCTTGCAGAAGCCAAAGCTCTCCAGCTGCATTACGACCAGCGGAGTGAAGGCGTCGTAGATCTGGGCGCAGTCGATGTCCTCGGGCCCTATGCCCGCCTCCTTCCATAGATACGGAGCAAGGCGCGAATACTCCTCCAGATCGGCGATGTCCTCGCGCTGGTAGGCGGTCATCATCTCCATCCAGCTGCCGGTGCCCTGCTCGGCGGCCATTATGTATGCCGGCTTCTGCTTCAGATCCTTCGCCCGCTCCGGCGAGGTAACGATGACCGCGACAGCACCATCGCTTTCCTGGCAGTAGTCGAAAAGGCGAAGCGGGTGGGCGATCATCCTGGCATTGGCATGATCCTCCAGAGTCAGGGTCTTCTCATGCATCATGGCCCCGGGGTTCATGTTGGCGTGTTTTCTAAAGGCGACGGCTATCTCCCCGAGATCAGTCGTCCTGGTCCCGTAGAGATGAGTGTGCCTGTTGGCCATGACCGCGACCATGGAGCCCGGAGCCATCAGTCCGAACGGGATCGAGTACTGGAAGTGCCCCATCATTGGCATGGCCATAGCCATTTGCCCGTACCGGAATCCGGAGCGCTCGTTGAGTGCCCGGAAGCACACCACATACTTGGCCTTGCCGAGAGCCACCGCCATGGCCGCCATCTGGACAATGCCGCAACCCGCGCCACCCCCGAAGAAGACCTCCGGGAAGAACCTCACATTGTCCAGACCAAGATTCCGCGCTAACTCATCGACCTGATTGCCGTCGACCGAGAACCTCACTATGCCGTCGATCTCCTTGGGGCTGATTCCGGCGTCCGCGCAGGCCGCCGTTATCGCCTCCAGTGCCAGGCGCATCTCGCTCCGACCGGAGTTCTTGGAGAACTCGGTCTCTCCAATCCCGACGACGCACGCTTTGTCTTTCAGAGTGTCAGCCAATTGTCTGGCCCTCCTTCTGTTTGAACGTAGCGCTGCAAGAGAGTGCCAATCCCTGCCAGCTAGCCCTTGTCCGCTTTGCTCGGCAGGGCCATCGTGATCTGGGCGTTGCAGAACGGGCCGTCAGGGGTCGACGAGTCGACCTGCAACTCCACGAGGCGCAGGCCTGCCAGGAACCCTTCGTCCTCTCCGCCAATCCACTTCCTGATGACCTTGCCTGCGACCGTCATCGTGTCACCGGCGCAGCAGTTCCCCTCTATATTGAACCGGGTCCTCTTCAGCTCGCCCTCCGGGCCGCTCCAATCGGTCGCCAGCCTCGACAATATCCCTTCCGAATGCATGATGTTGACGATCACATTCTTCTGCTGTGCTTTTTGAGCGAAACCCGAATCGTGGTGAATGGGATTGGAGTCCCTCGTGGCCCAAGCCCCGCCACTGACCTTGACGGCCGTCATCTCCATCGATTGGGAGCCGATATCCTGCCCCTCGGCAACGTCTTCCCAGTATACTGCGTGATGGGACATCACTGACCTCCGTTCCCTTCATTCGGTTTGTACTTCAACACGGTCCTGACCTCCCGACCCACCATCTCATCTTTCTGGTTGTAGTAGGTCTGGGTCGTGGTGATGAAGTGACCCTCGCCAATTCGCGTCTTCTTCATGTCGGACACCTTATCAAGCTTCATGATGTAGTAGAGATGGTCGCCGGGGCGTACCGGCTTGTGGAACTCATGGCTCATGTCCGTGCCGATCCAGGTATCCACGCCCGGCAGCTCGAGCTCTGCCATGGGCATCCACGGGAACTCGGGGAAAGGCCACATTCGCGGCATGCACCACACCATCAACATCTGCGGGGGCGCAATGATACCGCCGTATTTGCTCTTGCTGGCATACTCCTCGTCCGTGTACAAGGGGTTGGGGTCCTCCATCATCTCGCAGTAGTGCCTGATCATGCACTTGCATACTGCGTCCGGAGCATAGAAACGGGCAGATTCCTTGCCTATCAGCGCCTGGTCTTTCTCACTCAGAGCCATTTGCATTCACCTCATTGGATATTTGGTTGAAGGGCGTGATCCGTCACTCGCCCTATCCAGCCAACTGCATCGAAATACCTCCTTCATGTGCGGCACGGCCTGTTCCCATGCCATGCCGATATGCGAACTTATCCAATAGCTCCTACGTCCTTGAGCTTTGCGATTTCATCTTCCGAACGCCCGAGGCCTCTCAGAATCTCCTCGGTGTGTTGTCCCTGCAGCGGCGCGGTACACCTGATCTCACCAGGAGTATCCGAGAACTTCAGACCGATCCCCACCTGCTTGACCTTGCCCAGCTTCGGATGATCGACTTCCACCACCATCCGTCGATGAAGGACCTGAGGGTCAGCAAGGACCTCATCGAGCTCATTTACCGGGGTGATAGGAATGTCCTTGGGCCCCAGCAACCGGAACCACTCATCTTTGGTCTTTGTGCGGAAGATCGCCGTCAGCTCGGAGGTCACCTTCTCTCTGTCAGCTCCTCCGGCATACTGATATGGGATGAGGTCTTCTCGATCCAGTGCCCGGCACAGGTTCTCCCAGAACTTCGCTTCGAAACAGCCGAGGCTGATCAGCCCCCCGTCCCTGGCCTCGAAGACCGAGCCGCAGGGCACACTTCCGGTCAGCGGCGTCTCCCCCCATTTGGGCACTGCACCGCCGGCAAAGACGAGGCTTGCCTCCCATGTCAAGAGCGAGACCGCGCCGTCCACCATGGCGACGTCAACGAACTGTCCTCTGCCCGTCGTGCCCCTGGCCAGGAGCGCCGTGACTATGCCGAACGCGGCCTGTAGCCCCCCGCCGGCGTAGTCCCCCACCATGTTGAGCGGGACTGCAGGGCGACCGTCTCTGATGGCCATAGCACTGAGCGCGCCCGCCACAGATATATAATTGATGTCGTGCCCCGGCAGATCGCGGTACGGTCCATCCTGGCCATATCCCGTCAGGGCGCAATAGACAACCCTCGGGTTGATCTTCTGGACAGTCTCGTAATCGACCTGGAGCCGCCTCGCCACCCCCGGACGGAAGGCTTCGAGAACGACATCCGCCGTCTTCACCATTTCGTGGAAGACGGCGCGAGCCTCCTGCAGCTTCAGATCGAGAATGATGCTCTTCTTGTTGCGATCGATCGCGTAGTACGCGGCCCAGGTTTCCTCATCCACATCCAGCGGTATGATGCCAAATCCGGCCTGCTCGATCTTGATCACTTCAGCGCCAAAATCGGCCAGCAGCATACTGCAGAACGGGCCGGGGCCCATTCGAGAGAGATCCAGAACCTTTATGCCATCCAAGGGCGGTGCCACAGACGATGCCTCCGGTTCTCAAGACAACAACGGGGGTTCCTGAGCCTCGTTGCCTGTGTTCGGAGTCTCCCGCGCAAGGTTTGCGCGTATCAAATCCTTGATGACCTCGCTCGGTATGCGGATACCGCGCGGGAGCTTGATG
The DNA here is from genome assembly GCA_036446335.1 of Dehalococcoidia bacterium. Lineage (GTDB taxonomy): Bacteria > Chloroflexota > Dehalococcoidia > SZUA-161 > SZUA-161 > JAZFSU01. Next base: position 5,886 of record JAZFSU010000363.1, read on the forward strand.
CAGGGCAGTTGACCGCTTCTGACCCATCGGCGCACGGTCTCCTTGCTCACCCGCAGCTCGTTGGCAACCTCTTCGACGGTCAGCATTCGGGCATCAGGCAGTTGACCGAGAATACGTTGTAGAGTGGATTCCGCCTCGCGGTTCTGTCCCACCACTGTGTCCACCCCCCGCGCCATGCCCACTATCCCCATCGGCTTGCCTGCGCTGTCACGAACGAGAATGCCGGCGAGGCGAACGCCGATTGTGTTGCCGTCGCTTTGAGTGATGCCGACCTCACCTTCAACATACCCCTGCAGGATAATGCGGGCGATGATACCCTCGGTAAGAGCCGGGTCGGCCGCGAAGTCCTGAACGCGCTTTCCTATCAGCTCTTCCCTTGGCTTCTGAAGAAGATCACTCCCGTGTCCGTTGACATACGTCATCGTGCCATCCAACCCGAACACGCTGACGGCTGCGGGATAGCCCTCCAGGAAACCCAGAAGGAACTCGGCGTTCAGCATAGTGGAGGTCATAATGCTACGTGTATCAGCAGATTGCTGCATAGAGCACCAAAAGTCAGGGCGCTCGTCAAGACTGCAGATCGCAGGATTCCCTCAGTTGAGCGGGAGTCTTTCGAGGACTTCTATGGCTCCCTTCACCATCTCATCGACCACCTGCTTCGCCGGCTTCAACTCGTTGAGCATCCCTGCGATCTGCCCTGCCGGGGCAGGAACGATGTCCGCCATCTTGGCCTCGAATGCACCATCCAGTATGGGCAGAATGACTATGGGCTGCATCGGCATGGGCAGCGTCGGCAAACCTTCCCTTTCCCACACTTCGATCAGTCTGTTCTTCATATATCGCGCCCGCTTGCCTGTTATCACACGCGATACCACCGTATCATCCTCCGTACCATCGAGAATTCGCTGTTTGAGGTAGTCCTCGTAGATGGATTCATATGTGGCAACGAAGACCGAACCGCACCACACGCCGACAGCACCCAAAGCAAGGGCCGCAACCAGCCCTCTGCCGTCGCCTATCCCCCCCGCAGCTACTACCGGAATGGGAGAGACCGCATCGACTACCTGAGGAATCAGAGGCATAGTGGCGACCCTGCTGCTGTGTCCCCCGGCTTCGAGGCCCTGGGCCACTATTATGTCAACTCCAGACCTGGCAACACGTCGGGCAGCCCTCGTATGTCCCACGACGCCAATCACCTTCGTGCCCCGGGCGTGGAGCTCCTTGATCCAGGGTCCCGGGTCCCCCAGCCCTGCCGCATAGACAGGAACACGCTCCTCGATGATCACCTCGATCTGATCCCTGAAAAGATCGCCCGACCAGACCGTGTTCTCCGCCATGTCTGCCATGCTTGGCTGCTGCCTGTCGGCCGGCTCCGGTATCCCCAGTTCCTTCTTGAGCTTCTCGACAAAGTCGGCCTGTTCCGAGTGCTGCGACGGCAGTTCCACCTTGAATTCAGCAGTGGTGCCGGACTTAGGCACCTCGGAAGGCAGAACGGTGTCGACCCCAAAAGGTTTGTCGGTGAGGCTCCTGGTTCTCTTGATCAGCTCCCTGACCTGGTCCGGTGGCAGGAAAGCACAGCCGAGGATGCCCAGTCCTCCCGCATTCGACACCGCTGCCGCAAGCTCCGGGCCCGACACCGGGCCCCCGAACCCGCCCATGCCGGCCAGCAAGATCGGATACTCTATGTCCAGCATGTCGCACAGACTGGTCCGAAGAGGGTTCTTTGACATTGGTCACTCCTTCATCTGCCGCCGACCACGGTGTTTCTTGGAGGTCGCATCACCTCAGGCAACTCATCACTCAGGTGCAGGGGGACGCGGTCATAAGACCACATATATGCACACAGTGCAACACAAGATACCAGAGGTTGATGCGCTTGTCAAGCCTGATTTGTCGTCAGCGTTGACCGCTTACGTCTTCCTCATCAGCTTCATCACTTCAAACAGCTCGGGTTTCATGTGCAGAGGGGA
>JAZFSU010000364.1:0-6304 GCA_036446335.1 Dehalococcoidia bacterium
CGTTCCGGCACATCGGAGTGCAGGGGTACTCTGGAGGCGGGTTGCCTCTATCTGGCCCTACTCGATCACGCCGTCCGCACGCAGGCTCTCGATCTCCGTCTCGCTGGCGCCCATCAAGCTACTGAGTATCTCAAGTGTATGCTCCCCGTAGAGCGGCGGGCGGACTCTCGGCTCGACAGGTGTGTCTGAGAACCGGAACGGGCTCTTGAGGAGCTTGACCTTGCCCATCTTGGGGTGGTCAACCTCCACGACGAGTCCACGGTGCACTACGTGCGGGTCGGACAGGGCCTCCTCGATATTGTTCACCGGCGCTCCCGCCACGTCCGCCTCGTCGAATAGTCTGAGCCACTCCTCTCTTGTCTTCGTGGCGAAGACCTCGCAGAGCGCGTCATACATCTTTCGCTGTTCCTCTTCCCCCGCGAAATGCTGCTCCACGAAGTCCTCTCTTCCCACCAGCTTGCAGAGGTTGGCCCACGCGTGCGGTTCGAGGCAGGAAAACGCTATGTAGCTGCCGTCTGCGGTCTTGTAGACATTCAGCCAGGCGTTGTCACCGCCCGAGGGCAGTGTGCCTCGCTCCCCTATGTGTCCATTGGCAAGGTAGCGGATAGCCATGACCCAGTTGAAGAACATCATCCCGTCGGCGATGGACAGCTCTATGAACTGGCCCCTGCCGGTCTTCTCCCGAGCGTAGAGAGCGGCCAGGATGGATGCGATCGCCTGCAGGTTTCCTCCTGCCATATCGGCCATCTGGGGCGATATCACCTGGATCGGCGGGCCGTCCTTGGAGCCGGTGGCCCCGAGGATTCCTGTCATCGCCACCACGTTGATGTCGTGCGCTCCTCTGTTTGCGTAGGGGCTGTCCTGCCCGTAGCCGGTTATCGAACAGTAGATGAGCCGCGGATTGCGCTTGCTCAGCGTTTCGTAGTCCATGCCCATCCGCCCCGCCGCTCCGGGACGGAATCCTTCGATCAGGACATCCGCTTCATCCACAATGCGGTAGGCTACTTCCCGCCCCTTGTCGTGCTTGAGGTTGATCGCAACGCTTTTCTTGTTGCAGTTCATTCCGACGTAGCGGAACCACGTGTCGTCGGTGAACATGAAGGAGAGATTGGAGCCGGGTGTGCGGGGCGTCTCCACGGTGATGACCTCGGCGCCGAAGTCGGCCATTATCATCGAAGTATATCTGCCGGGGCTGTTCCGCGACAGATCCAATACCTTCACTCCATCCAATGGGCCCATGTTTTGTCTCCTCTCTTCAGGTGTCACAAGTATAGCATTCGCCCTCGCCAAGGGGCAATGAATCAGGGATGATCGGGCATGTTGGACAACACTGGGGTTGGGGGGGACGGTGTCATGGAGAACGTCGGAAGAACCGCGCACTCCCCCGGGGCTCGTCCGTCGAATTGACGCTGGCAATGCTCGATGGTAGCATATCAAGCTAGAGGTAGTTGTCGATGGAAGCTATGAAGAGGCTCTCAGATCACATGTCAACGAGAGTGACAGAGTTGACGAGGATGAGGGAGAATGGGACCAAACTGGTCGCCTACGCTCCTGGCGGCTATATGCCGGAGGAGCTGGTTCTTGCCTGTGGGGCAGTACCGGTGGGCCTCATTCGAGGGGGAGATCCCGAGCCGGTAGCGGAGAGCGCCGCATACGTTCCTCGATTCATCGACACGTTCTGCAGATCGCAGATTGGGTACAGAATGCTGGGTGAGGAACCGCTCTATCAGATGTTCGATCTCCTCGTTGTCCCAGTTACGGATCAAAACATCAAGACCATAGCCGACTGCTTCAACTTCTTTGCCGGTGCCAATGTGTTCAGGTACGGCGTTCCTCATCAGAAGGATGAGCACGCGTTCGAGTACTATCTTGCCGGACTGCAAGCGCTCAAGGCGAAGCTCGAGGAGTTCACCGGCAACAAGATCGAGGACGGGAGACTGAGGGAAGCGATCGATCTGTGCAATAGAATGAGAGAGCTTCTGAAGGGCATAAGCCTCCTGCGCAGGTCTGAGCGACCACTCGTAACAGGACTTGAGTTTGCGAAACTGAATCATGCATCGTTTGTTGCCGACAGGACAGTCTTCACAGAGGCACTGGAGTCTATCCAGCGAAGTCTGGGGGAGAGACCGCCATCCGGTGCGAAAGGGCCACGGATCCTGTTGACGGGCTCTACCCTCGCAATGGGTGACTACAAAGTCTTGGAGATTGCGGAGGATGCCGGGGCAACTATCGTCGTTGAGGAGTTCGCCGAGGGGGTCAGACATTATTGGGAGAATGTCCAGGCTGACGGTGACCTTATGGAGGCCCTGGCGGACAGGTACTTCAGGAGAAGGGTACCCCCGGCCTGGTTCAGACCGTCCAGGGAGAGGCTGGACTACCTGATAGAGCTGGCGAAGGATTTCAACGTCGATGGGATTATCTGGTACCAGCTCATGTACCGGAGTAGCTACGATATCCAGGCTTTCTACTTCGAGAAGATGCTGAAGAAGGAACTCAACATCCCGATGTTGAAGATCGAGTCGGACTACGATGTTTCTGAGAGGGGCCCTCTGAGGACGAGGATAGAGACCTTCGTTGAGATTATCAGAGCGGGGGGAGGGAGCTGACCATGTACACCGAGCTCTTCAAGTTATGCGGTTTCGAAGCGGACGAGATACAGAAGGAGAGGTCGAGGATCGACAGGGCATTCGGAATCCTCGGAATAGGGGAGGAGGACATCAAGCGGGGCGAGACGAGGCTGAAACGGTATCTGGACGTAGAGTTGCTGGGCCTGCGCAGGTTCCTTGCGATATGGATGAGGGAGCTCGTGAACCTCGTGCTGGCGAAGGAGGAGCACGAGAAAGTCGTCTACAGCGATTTCCCGATGGAGCTCCGGCCGTTGATGTCGATGATGCTGTCGACCGATGAGAGAAAAGTCTATTTCGCCACTCCCGGCACGATAATCAACATGACCATGGGCCAGATCTTCGACAAGCTCGCTCCCTTTCAGGAGGCGGGAGAGGAGAACGGCCTCCCAGCGGGATCCGCCCACTGCGCTCTGTATCAGACCCGTCTGGGCGCGATGGTGACCGGCGCGATTCCCTTCCCCGACCTCTCATTGATCGCATCCTATCATTGCGACCAGCCTTCCGAGGCGGAGCAGCTGCTGCACGAGGTCTATGGCGTTCCCGTGGCATACCTCGATAGCTGCGCTGATCCGAACTGGGGTGACTGGCCGGAATTCAACGATTACCGGGTGCGCTACGCCGGGTCGCAGGCGCGCAAGATGTTCGGTATGTGTGAGGAGATTCTGGGCTGCAAACTGACGGAGGAGGCGATTCGCGCTACGAACAGGGCGAATGCCATATACCGGCTGAAGTTCCAGGAGCTGGTTGAGCTCATCGGGCACGCCGACCCGCAGCCCATCAGTCAGGCGAGCCTGGCTCATGCGTTCTTCCTCAACTCCATGCCTACGAGAGATGTCGAGGGAAAGCAGGAGGCGCTTGAGATTCTGTTCGAAGAGGTGAAGCAGAGAGTAGAGGAAGGCAAGGGAATAGTCGAAAAGGGGGCTCCCGGCGTCTTCATAACAGCGACGATAAGCGTGGACCCAGGCATTGTGCGCATGATAGAGGAGACGGGCCTGGCGGTTCGGATCCAGATACCGTTCTGGCTCAGCCACTGGGTGGTCCGGAAACATCCGTACACTGAGTGGCCGGACATGATCGGCGTGGGCCCATGCCTGGACGTGCCTCACTCCTGTGAAGCCCATGTTGCCATCAACGTGGAGAACTGCAGGCACTTCAACGTTGACGGCGCGATCGATTTCTATCCCTACTCCTGCCGTGAGTGGGTCCCAACTGTCATGATGACCAAGAAGACCATAGAGAGGGATCTCGGTATACCCGTCCTGGTACTGGAGGGAGATGCGTACGACACCCGGAACTATAACGCCGGCCAACTGAGAACGAGGGTTGAGACCTTCGCGGAATTGCTGAGGGCAGCCAAAGCCGCCAAGGCATCATAGAGAGATGATGATTACTGCGGGAGTTGACGTTGGGGCAGCCACCGCTAAGACTGTCATTGTGTCAGATGGCGTGGTCAGATCCCACGCTATCATGCCAACGGGCGACAGCGTTGTTCGCGCGGCCAAAGAGGTAACAGAAGCCGCGTTGGAACTCGCAGGACTCTCTATGACTGACTTGGGGTTCGTCATTTCCACGGGCTACGGGCGGAAAGGCGTCGCCTTTGCCAACAGGGCGGCGAGTGAGATCATCTGCCATGCCAAGGGGGTGAACCTGCTGATACCCGCGGCGAGAACGGTCATCGACATCGGCGGCCAGGACAGCAAGGTAATCGGGGTTCGTGAAGATGGCACTGTCAGCGATTTTGTCATGAATGACAAGTGTGCGGCCGGGACCGGCAGATTCCTGGAGGTTATGGCCGGGGTCCTGGGTCTTGTCATCGGGGAAATGGGGCCGATATCCCTGACCAGCAACGAGCCTTGCACGATAAGCAGTACTTGCACCATATTCGCCGAGACGGAAATGGTCTCGCTTCGCGCCGATGGGAGAACACGTGAGGACCTGGTCGCCGGGATCCACAAGGCCGTGGCTTCACGAGTGGCGGTTATGGGGAGAACCGTGGGCTACGGGGAGCAGGTGGTGTTTACGGGAGGCGTCGCCAAGAACGAAGGGGTCAAGAAAGCTCTGGAGGCCGGAATCGGGCTTACTATCATGGTTCCGGATGAGCCTCAGATTATTGGGGCCCTGGGAGCGGCGCTGCTGGCCGAGGCCGAATTGGGCGCTGTCGCCCAGGCAGGTTCGTGAAAGCCTGGTTCCGGTCCCTACTCTATGACCTTTTCCTGCGTTAGCCGGTCGAGGTCTGCATCGGAATAGCCGAGCATATCACCAAGCACGCTCCGCGTGTGTTCCGCCCATCGTGGGGGGGGCGTTCGGACTTCAGCCGGCGTCTCGGAGAGCTTGAACGGGGTGTTCAACAGCTTTATCTTCCCGAGCGTAGGATGGTCCACTTCCACGATAGCTTTGCGGTGCTGCACATGAGGGTCGGCGAACAGCTCGTCGAAGGTGTACACCGGCCCGATCGGCACGTCCGCCTCGTCGGCCAGCTTCATCCATTCATCCCTGTCCTTCGTGACGAAGGTCCGGGAAAGCTCATCGTACGTCTTCCTCTGTGAGTCGATGGGTTCGAACTGCCGGGGAATGAGGTCCTCTCGGCCCAAAGCACGGCAGAGATTGGCCCAGAGCGATGGCTCCATGCAGGCGAGACTAAGGTACTTGCCATCCCTGGCCAGGTAGATGTTCATCCAGGCCTGGTCGCTGCCTGTGGGCAGGTCCGAGCGTCCGGGGTTCTTGCCGGTTTCGAAGAACATCATGGCGTAGTGCCAAAGGTGGAACACGAGGCCATCGACCATTGAGGCGTCGATGTACTGGCCTCTGCCTATCCTGTCGCGGGCGTGCAGGGCAGCCAGGATGGCGATAGCTGCCTGGGATATCCCGGCCATATCCCCGATCTGAAAAGGGAGATGCACCGGAGGGCCATCGTTGCTCCCGCTTATGCCCAGGATGCCGGCCAGACCGGCGAAGGTGATGTCATGTCCGGGCCGTTGCGCATAGGGGCCGTCCTGGCCATAGCCGGTCAGTGAGCAGTAGACTATCCTCTGGTTGAGCTTGCTCACCGACTCGTAGTCCACACCGAGGCGCCTGACTACTCCGGGACGAAACGTCTCGATGATGACGTCAGCTTGCTCGGCCAGGCGGCGGAAGATCTCCCTGCCCTCGTCTTTCTTGAGGTCGAGGGCAATGCTCTTCTTGTTGCGGGATGTTCCCAGGTGGCGAAAGCCGAGGTCGTCGCTCATCACGCCATGAAGGTCCAGCGAGTGCTTCGGAGCCTCCACGCTGATGACCTCGGCGCCGAGATCGGCCAGGATCATAGAGCAGTACCTGCCGGGGCCGTATCTTGACAGGTCCAGCACCATGATTCCTTCCAGAGGGCCCATTCTTCACCGCCTGCTCGAGTTGACGTCAGTATAGCATCCGGGCCCTCGATCGGGCCAATCGACTGATAGTGGGACAGGAAAGAGCGCAGCGAAACCCACGGTGCCGGCACTGTCGCTTTCTGTAGCGTCGTGACTCCTGTCACGACGCGGGCTTCTGCCACTGGAGTGACAACGCTACAGCCGCGAGGTCGCCCTGCCCGTGGCCAAGCTTCGTGGTCGCCGGAGTGGCAACGCTACAGCCGCGAGGTCGCCCTGCCCGTGGCCAAGCTTCGTGGTCGCCGGAGTGGCAACGCTACAGCCGCGAGGTCG
>JAZFSU010000365.1:0-2080 GCA_036446335.1 Dehalococcoidia bacterium
GTGCGGCCTTGCCGAAGTCAACCTCTCCGAACACATTCTGATCGAACAAACGTGAAGTGGCAATCCCCGTTACGTACTGGCTTTGTGGTACTTTATTCCCACTCGCGCGACAGGGATTTCAGAATCCATGATGGCGATGGAAAGCACAGCAAGGGAGAAAAGGCAAACGTGGTCACTCCTGGAGGCGCCGGAAGAACGGCCCCTGCCCTCATTCCTCACATCGAGCGAACGCCATTCCTGCGAAGCTTGTGCCTGCGGAAGCAGGCAGCAGGAATTCACCGTTGCACTGCTACGCGAGCGGCACGCTCTTGAACTCCTCCACCACTCCCGTCACAGCCCTCTCCACGGGGATTCTCTCGATGCTGGACGCCCCAACGAAACCCACCGCGTCAGTGTGAGCATATATGTACTTCGTGTCCTCGGGGCCCATGATCGGCCCGCCATGCGACAAACAGATGACACCGGGGTTCACTTCCTCGGTCGCCTCGATCATCCTTTGCACGGTGACAGCCGCGTCCTCTAGAGCCATGGCTATTGAGTCGAACCCGACCAGGCCCCCTGCCGTCCCGCCCGCGTGAGGGACCATACAATCAACGCCCGCCTTGGCCATGGCCCGTGCGTCCTCCGGGAAGAACACGTAAGCCATGGTGAACACGTCCATCCTGCGTGCCACACGTATCAGCTCGATCTCTCTGGAGAACCCGATGCCCTCGGCCTCCCTGCTGCTCCGCCACGCCTCGTCCTGGAAGAAGCCGAACGTAGGGAAGTTGATCACGCCGGAAAACCCCGCGTTCACGAACGTCTTCACCAGCTCTGCCAGATCCCTGCCGGCAGGAGGCTCCATGGCGTCAACACCGGCGATGATCGGCGTGTCTTGCACAACCGCGCTGATCTCCTCGAGCATCTCAAGGGTCACCGGGTTCGAGCTCTCAACCATCGAGGTCTGAAAGCCCCGTATCCTCGCCCTCCCGGAGCTATAGACCATTATCAGGTCAGCCCCTCCGAGCTCCGCGCACTTGGCGATGATGCCTGCGCTACTGCCAGCGGCAACGATCGGCTTCCCTTCAGTGATCGTTCCGGTGAGCCGCCCGAGTATCTGATCCCTGGTGCATCTGTTGCCCATTCCTCTCCGTCACCTTTCAGTCAGGTTCTGATATGTGCCGACCACGGCCCGCGCGAACTCATCGTCGTTTATATGAGCATCCACTTCTACGACATCAATTCCTTCCTTTACGGCATCCTTGACCACCCGGCCAAACACTGAATCGGCTTCCGGATCGAAGAAGTGATGCCCCTCCCTGTCCACCGCCGAGAAGCCCCGCAACGGAACAACTATGGCAACCGGCCCCACAGCCCTGTTTGCCCTCCCTGCTATGATCTTCGCCGCTTTCTCCACCTCATCCCGGCTTGTTCTTGCCAGCACCGTATTCGGGCCGTGAGCGTGCAGGGTGCGTCCCTGGTACTCTGGCGGAATAGTCTCCTTCGTCCCGGGGAAGATGAACATATCGAGGCCGCCCGGAACTATGACCTGCGGCAGCCCCTTTTCGCCCGCGAGGCTGAGCCTGCCTTCCGCCAACTCTTCGGGCAGATGATACGCCAGCGGTATCATCACCTCAAAGGTCGTCAAGTCAATGATCCCGCTGATCCTGTCTTCCTGCACCAACTCGTCCAGCACCTGTGTATCGGTGTGAAACACGATGGGGTCGTATCCCTTCTCCCGGAGGAGAGGACTGATCTTCATCACCGCGGGCGTCGTAACACCAAGCGCGCTGATTCCTATCAAGGGCTTGACCTCGCCCTCCGCCTCCGCCTCGACCATCCCCACAATCGCACCGGCAGCGCTGGCAAGCGTCTTTCTCATCACCGAGTTGAGCCCCAGGATATCCGCCGGGGTCTGCATCATGGCTATGTCCTTGTGCCCTACAAACTGGAGTTCGAACCCCGTGCTCACCATGAGCTTGGGCACACCGATGGGCAATACGCTCATGGCAGATGTTCCGAGGGCAGTTCCGGTCGACCCGCCCAGAGATATTATGCCGTCCAGCTTTCCCTCAGCGTGAAGTCCCCGCACAATGGTCTG
>JAZFSU010000366.1:0-2467 GCA_036446335.1 Dehalococcoidia bacterium
GACCAGGTCACCGGCGCGACCATCAACAAGAATGGCTTCATCAAGTTCCGGGCTACCAAGGTGGGCAAAGACACGGCGCTGGCCCAGATAATAAGGCTCGTGGAACAGGCGCAGGGCTCAAAAGCTCCGATTCAACGTCTGGCTGATACAGTATCCGGTGTCTTCGTTCCCATCGTGATCGGCATAGCTGTAGTGACTCTGCTCGCGTGGTATTTCGTGGGCGGAGAGCCGTTTGTGTTCGCCATGAGCGCTTTCATTGCAGTCCTGGTGATAGCCTGTCCTTGCGCCCTGGGCCTGGCAACACCAACGGCCATAATGGTCGGGACAGGCAAGGGCGCGGAGAACGGCATTCTTATCAAGAGTGCCGAGGCACTGGAGAGGGCTCACCGAATCAAGATCGTTGTGTTCGACAAGACAGGAACCCTGACCAAGGGCAAGCCTGCGGTGACAGACACAGTGGCAGTTAATGGATTCTCTCAAGAGGAAGTCCTGCGTCTCGCAGCAGTGGCCGAAAAGGGCTCAGAACATCCTTTGGGCCAGGCCATTGTGGAGGCAGCGAACAGCGGTGACCACCAGTTGGCTGATCCTGAGGGATTCAAAGCTCTGGCAGGGCGCGGCGTAGTGGCCAAGGTAGAAGGCAAGGAGGTGCTCCTCGGCAACCGGACCCTGATGGAGGAGAACAGCGTGGATGCGAGTGCTTTTGAGGACAGCATACGCGAGTTGGAGAGCCAAGGTAAGACGGTGATGCTCACAGCCGTGGACAGGAAGCTGGCAGCCCTGATCGCCGTGGCAGACACGCTGAAGGAGAGCGCGGCTCAGACAATCAAGGAACTGCACGATATGGGTATCGAAACCGCAATGATCACCGGCGACAATAGGCGGACGGCTGAGGCAATGGCCAGGCAGGTAGGTATTGACAAGGTGCTGGCCGAGGTCTTCCCGGAGGACAAGGCGATTGAAGTCCGCAAGCTGCAGGATAGTGGCAAGGTGGTTGCCATGGTAGGAGATGGCATAAATGACGCCCCGGCGCTGGCCCAGGCTGATATAGGGATAGCTCTGGGCAGTGGCACCGATGTAGCCATGGAATCGGCTGATATCGTCCTTGTCAAGGACGATCTGAGAGATGTGGTGGGGTCCATAAAACTCAGTCGCTACACGATTCGCAAGATAAGGCAGAATCTATTCTGGGCTTTCTTCTATAACACAGCGGGGATTCCAATTGCTGCGGGCGTTCTCTATCCAGCCCTGGGGCTGCTGTTGAACCCCATCATAGCAGCAGCAGCCATGGGCTTCAGCTCGGTGTCGGTGGTCAGCAACTCACTGCTCATGAATCGCTATCAGGTGAAGTCCCGAGAGCAGTTGGACACCACCAAACGGGATGCGTCTTAGCCGCGAGTAGCAAGTGCCTATGAAGCACGATGACATGAAGCAAATTCCATCAGAAAGGAGGTGAACAAGCATGAAGATCGTAAGTCTATGCAACGCAGGCCAATGTTGCCCGGTGGTCAAGGTGGATGAGGATCGCGTCGAGATCGGGGAGGACGATAACATCTGCGTCCTGACGAAGAGCGAGTGGGAAGTCCTCAGGCAGAAGGTACTGAACGGAGACATTTGAGGGGCACCCAACCACCCGACAAGCTTGAAAAGGAGGTAGTCATCATGGTCAAAGACCTGGTTTGCGGAATGGATATTGATGAGAAGACTGCGGCAGCGACTTCGGAGTACAAGGGCACGACTTACTACTTCTGCGCTCCTGGCTGCAAGAAAGCCTTTGACGCAGAGCCTGAGAAGTACATAACGAGTTCGTGAGTCGCTCGCGGTTATCTTTCCGCAACTCCTCAACGTAGTCGGAAGCCAAGCGTATGCTTGGCTTCCTTGTATTTCGGGAGTACGCCGTATTCCGTCATGTGTCCAGCGCTCTGGCGACAAGGTAAAGTGTACGAACTCAGACATCGCGCTCGCCATATGCCCTGGCCCGCGACGCAAGCCATCGTCGTCATCGCCGAAGAAGTCATCGACATGGTCGAAATGCAAGGCGTCGCAGGTGATGACTGCGAGCATCGGCCGTGTCGAGCCACTAGATGGCGGACCTGATCCGTTCCGCCATCTCACGTAGCCCCTCGCTCGGGGGGCTGTTGACCACAGAGTGTATCGCGGCTCCCCCATCCCCCCTGAACCTCGGCATGATGTTCACATGCAGATGCGGGACCACCTGTCCCGCCGCTTCGCCATCATTGATCCCTATGGTGAAGGCATCGGGGTTCAAAGCCTTTTGCAGCTTCTTCACGACCTCTTTCGTAACCCTGAACACCTCAGCGGCAGATTCATCGTCGAGGTCTGCGAGCTTTACGGCATGCGTCTTGGGTATGACCAGGCTGTGCCCCGGCGACCTCGGCTGAATGTCGAGAAAGGACACGGCATGCTCGGTCTCCAGGAGCCTTTCCGCTCCCGCTTCACCGCGGACGAT
>JAZFSU010000367.1:0-2009 GCA_036446335.1 Dehalococcoidia bacterium
CTCCGAGCCGTTGGTCGAAGTGGTCACAACTTCAAGACCTTATGAGGCGTGAAATCGGTGAAAATATCGAGAAGGTCGATGCCAAGTTTCTGGAAAGGCATGGCCGACTTCAGGGAATCGAGCTTGGAAATCGGACTACCACAGCGCTTAATAAGATGCGTTTGTTTCTTAACGAGCAGGCGGCGGCAAAGGAGTTGGCAAAACGCGGGGTGTCGATAGCCAAGGTGATCAATCCGATCATCGCAACGGCGTCCGCTCTTACTGGTGCGTTCTATGTACCAATGACCTTCTTTGATGAGTTCGCCAAAAGCCAAGAGTTTGAGTCACAGCTTCGATTCATGGCCCACGTCGGATTCAAGCGGCCACTTCGTCCTGGGGATCTTGACCCCAAAGCCATCAGCGCATTGAGGGACAACCCCGGGAAAGCGGAGAGCCTCTTCAAGGATGGCACGCTATCGAGCGAGTTGATGGACGCGATCAGCCGTTCTGAACACCCACTGCCCGAGTCTACCCAAGGAGACGACATGGCCACACAATTTATCGACACGATGAACGGACTCGACGCCGAGGAGTCCGATGGCCCAATTGCGCCTCCCCAAGAACTCGTGGCGCTTGCTGAAGAGCAAGACGGACTGAGGGAAGAGGCGATGGGACAGGTCGCACCGCAGGGAGACTTCAGCCCATCGGCACTGAACACCGTGGTGGATGAGCTGAACCGGCTCCTGCCCAAGTTTGGTATCACCGAACCCTATGAGCAGTTCACCGATGAGGCCCAGGTCTTGCCATCCGAGTTCATGCGGCTGCTCATCATGGTCGCCCAGTCCGCAAAGGACGCCGCCCTGCTGGACATGGTGACCGACCTTGACGAGGTGGCAGATGACAGAGATCTGGTCGCGCTCGCGGGGAAGATCAAGACTCTGGCTGAGAGCGCCGACTTTGCCCGGTTTCTCAATACCAACGCCCCGGAACCGACACCAGAGGTGCCAGAACTGGCCGTAGTCGAAGCACCGATGGGCGCCGCAGCGCCGGGCCCCATTGACGAGGAGGCCCTCTTTGCGGCCCGTACCTGATCAACCAGAATCCACTCAAACGAGCACGGAGACGACATGCCAGAGATTGAAGTAGTAACGCCAGGCCCAGCGCCGGAGGCGCCAGCAGCGACCAACGAGGTCATCGAAGCAGCCAAAGAGCGCGGCACTATTCCCGAGAAGCCGACTCCACTGGAGTACAAGGCGCAGATCGAGGACGTGATCAAGGCGGCAGAGAAGGACGAGACCCTGGCCTCTGACGAAGAGCACAAGGGCATCAGCTTCGATGAGCAGATCAAGGCGCTTCCAGATGATTCCAAGAAGCTCCTCGCCAACCTCCGACGCGACTACACCCAGAAGACTCAGGAACTGTCGAAGCAGCGATCCGACCTGGAATCACAGCGCAAAGCCCTGTTTGAGTCAGATGTGTACAAGATGGTCACGGAGGCGGCGAAGGCAGAGACCGGGGCATTCGACCCCTACGATCCTGACAGCTTTGTGAAGCACATTCAGCAGCAAGTGGCGGAACAGTTCCGCGAGGTTCTGCGTCCGATGCACGAGGCGCACGCAGTGGCGCAATCGAAAGCGAATCTCACCACCTTCATGTCGGAGCACCCTGACCTGAAGGATGACCTGGCGTTGCGTGGCGAGGTCAAAGACCTGCTGATGAACAATGAGACCCTGCGCCTGGAGCAGGCCTACTGGATCGCCAAGGGCAAGAGCCTCGACAAGGAAACCACGAAGCAGGCCGAAGAGCTGGGCCGGTACAAGTCCGCAGCGCAATCTGCCGGCCTCAAGATCAGCGGCGGGACGAGGTTGAACAACACGGTGAAACCCCCCGATGGCCTCGATGCCTACGGGATTTACCAGTGGTTTCAGAAGCACGGCGCCAAACAGCAGTAGTTGCACGGATATAGGTTGTCCGGTATGCTCGATTCGAGCGCAGACGCCCCGCACCTGGACACGCGCCGCTCAGGGCCC
>JAZFSU010000368.1:0-3274 GCA_036446335.1 Dehalococcoidia bacterium
GAATGTGCTAGAATAGGCGTGGTGCCCATAGGGGCGCGGAGGCGGCGGGCTGTCTGCGGCCTTCACCGGGCAACCCATACTCACTACGGCCTGTGGTTTCAGAAGGACAAACGGCATGTATCGGTCTGATATTGAGTTCACCGGCGAGCGCGTGGTGCCGGGGAAGACGCCGGAAGAAGTGTACCGGGAGCACATCGACAGATATGTTTTCGCCGCTACGCTGGTGGCAGGTAAAGTCGTTCTCGATGTGGCATGCGGCACGGGCTACGGCGTTGGTCACGTAGCGGAGCATGGAGCGGTCGCAGCAGTAGGCGTGGACCTTTCGATGGAGACGGTAGACTACGCCCGGGAGAGATTCGGGCAGGATGGAGTGACAAGCTTCATATGTGCCGATGGCATCAGGCTGCCCTTTGCCGACGGTTGCTTCGATGCGGTGGTCTCTTTTGAGACAATTGAGCATATCCGGCAGTACGAGGAATTCCTGATTGAGTGCGGGAGAGTGCTCAAAAGAGACGGCGTGTTGATCTGCTCGACTCCCAACAGAAGGGTCTTCTCTCCGGACGCGACGATACCGCTCAATCCCTTTCATGTGTACGAGTTCTGGCCTGATGAATTCCTGCGTGTTCTGCGCGGTAGCTTTGGTGAGGTTGTGCTCTACGGGCAGTGCGACGTGACTCTGGCCGACAATACAGTGGAGAGGGACCGTGGCGTGCACGGATTTGTGGATGACGATGCTGTAACGTCGGGCTACATGGTAGCTGTGGCCAGAAAGCATCCAGGGGGTTACTCCTGATGTCTTCTCCCAAGGTTTCGATCGTGATCGTGAACTGGAACAACTTCACAGACACCGCCGAGTGCCTTGAGTCGCTCCGGAAGGCGACCTATCCGAACTGCGAGGTAATCCTGATCGACAATGCATCGGACGGAGACGACGCAAGACTCCTGAGGGAGAGATTCAGCGACTTCATAAAGCTGATCGAGAATGACAAGAACTGCGGCTTCGGCGAGGGCTGCAATATCGGGATACGGGACGCTCTGCAGAGAGGAGCAGAGTATGTGGCGCTTCTGAACAATGACACGGTGGTCGCGCCGGATTTCCTTGAAGCCATGGTGGCGTGTGCTGAGGGCGACAACAGGGTTGGCATTGCCGGTGGCAAGGTCTACTGCTATGAGATCCCGGAAATGATCTGGTCCGCGGGAGGGTCAATAAACTTCTGGACCGGCGATACTCCGATGAGGGGAAGCGGCGAGACGGATCAAGGTCAGTTCGAAGAGAACGCGGAGGTTGACTGGATTTGCGGGTGCTTCATGCTTGTATCGCGCGAGGTGCTGCAAGCCGTCGGCACGTTGGACGGACGGTTCTTTTTTGGCTGGGAGGATGCGGACCTCTGCGTGCGGGCTGCCAGAAGAGGTTTTAAGATCGTCTTCGTGCCTGGATCGAAGATCTGGCACAAGACCTTTCCTCGTGAGAAAAGGGAAAGGCTCACCGGGCTGCCGGTGTACTACGCCACCAGGGGCCGCTTCATCTTCATGGAAAAGCATCTCACCAAGCTTCAGTTGGTGAGCTCCGGTATGTGTTTCGTCATCAGGTTCCCCAAGTTCGCGATGGACTACTCGCGCTTGATGGGTGAATGGAAGGTGCCTCTGTACATTGTGTGGGGCACGTTCGGGTACCTGAAGGGAAGATGCTGGGAACTTGCGAGGCTGTAGCGGCACTCGCCTGGGTCGCACTGTCCAGGTTGGCAACGCCCTAATCTGCGCGAACAGCCTCAATCGATGGCGTCGGCGACGAGTTCGGCAAGGTCCATGACCCTCACGGATCCTTCCTGTTCCAGCGCCGTGACCCCCTCTTCGAACATCTGGAGGCAGAAGGGACAGGCCGAAGCGATCAGCTCAGCGCTTGTCTGAATTGCCTGCTCGGTGCGCATCTGATTGATTCTTCGCCCGATAGCTTCCTCCATCCACATTCGTCCGCCGCCTGCGCCGCAGCAGAAGGCGCGGCTCATTCGGTCGTCCATCTCGATGGGGGGAGTGCCCGTCAGGCTGGTCAGTACGTCTCGCGGCGCCTGATACACATCGTTGTATCTGCCCAGATAGCAGGAGTCGTGGTATGTTGCCTTCTTGTCCAGCTTCCTGGCCAGAGTCAGCTTGCCACGCCCGATCAGGTCCTGGATAAACTCGGTGTGGTGGGTGACCTCAAAGTGGCCCCCGAATTGCGGGTATTCGTTCTTGATAGTATTGAAGCAGTGAGGGCAGGCGGTGACGATTCTCTTCACGCCATACTGGTTCAGGGTCTCGATGTTCTGCTGAGCGAGTGTCTGGAAGACGTATTCATTGCCGATTCTGCGAGCGGGGTCGCCACAGCACGTCTCCTCTGATCCTAGTATGGCGAAGTTCACTCCGGCCGCCTTGAACACCTTTCCCACGGCCTTGGCCACCTTTATGTTCCTGTCTTCCAGAGCTGCCGTGCAGCCCACCCAGTAGAGAACGTCAACCGCGCTATCATCTGACATCAGCTTGACATCGAGGCCGTCGGTCCAGTCCGTTCTGGAGGACATGGTTCCCTGCCAGGGATGTCCCCTCTTCTCGATGCTTCTCAACGCTCCCATGGCGGTCTCAGGGAATTGCGTCTGTTCAAGAACGAGGTTGCGGCGTATCTCGACTATCTTGTTTATGGGCTCGACATAGGCAGGACACTGTTCGTGACAGGCGCGGCAGGTGGTGCAGGCCCAAATCTCGTCCTCAAGTATGACGTTGCCCGCTATCTGGCTGCTCTCCGGATCAGCCCCATCACCAGCTTTGCCCTTGACGAGCGCGGGCCCCTCCCTGACCATGAGGCCTTTGAGGTCCTGGATCACCTTCTTGGGCGAAAGCGGTTTCCCGCTGAGGTAGGCAGGGCAGCTGTCCTGGCACCGGCCACAGCGGGTGCACGCGTCGAGCTCGAGCAGGTCCTTGAAAGTGAAGTGCTGGATGCTCGCTGCGCCGAAAGTCTCAGCTTGTTCCAGGTCGATAGGCCTCAGTGCTCCCTTGGGTCTCGTAGTACGGAAGAACGCGTTCAAAGGAGAGGCGAACATATGCGTCAGCTTGGGGAATGTGATGGCTATGTAGAAAATAGCGCCAACCACGAGTATCGAGTGGGCCCACCACAGGCCCTCGTACCAGCCCATCAGGTTGCTGCCACCCTCAAAGGCTTTGGCAAAGCCGAAGCCGAGGAAGGACCATTGGGCCCACTCCATGATGGGAAGCTCGGGCGAGTTGGCCGCCGTGACCTGCA
>JAZFSU010000369.1:0-4358 GCA_036446335.1 Dehalococcoidia bacterium
CCAGGGTTGCGCTGCTCTTCTTGCGCAAGACGCGCTCCGTGGCCTCAGACACCGGCGCATGTGAGCAATACATCAATAGCCTCCGCGAGGACACGACTCCGGAGAGCCTTCGGACCCGGTCAGATGAGTGGTTGACCGAGCAATTGCTGCTGTCCGGGAAGCTGATGCGGGTCTCCGACGTGCACATTTGGGCATCCACTTTCGCCGTCGTCTACTTCACCCTGTTGAGGAAACTGGCGAAGCAGTGGCTCGGCGATAGTGACGGCTCATTTGCCGCTCAGATGGTCACCGGGATCGGCACCCTCCCGAGCGCCGATCCTGCCTTCGGCCTCTACGCGCTCGCCAAACAGGTGCTGTCATCTCCCAGCGTCAGCGAGCAGTTCGATTCCATTAGTGACAATCGTAGTCTGCTCAAAGCACTCAAGGCTGATGAGGCTGCGCAGTCTTTCAACGCAGCATTCGACCAGTTCCTGACCCTCTATGGGCACCGGGCCGTATGTGAGGCGGAGCTTCGAAACCCCTGCTGGCGCGAAGACCCGGCTCAGGTTCTGGCCCTCGTCCGCAACTATCTCGGTTCGGGTCTCATCTCTCCCGAGGAGGTGCGTTCGCGCCAGGACCGCGTGCGTTCCGACGCCGCGAGTCGTGTCGCAGGGCTGGCCCTGCCCAAGCGCATCCTCCTGAAGCGTGTCCTCAACGCGGCCCGCCGGTACATCGAACTGCGTGAGCGGCTGAAGGATGTAATCGTCCTGAGATCTGATTGGGCTAGACGGATCTATGCTGAGATCTGCGAGCGACTGCTCACTCGAGAGCTGCTTTTCGATGTCGATGACGTCTACTTCCTCAGATCAAAGGAAGTCGGTGATCTGCTGTGCGGCCGGTTGGCTCCGGACAACGCCAAGGAGACCATAGCGCGCCGCCGACAGGAGTTCGCATGGTCACAGACGGTGCACATTCCCAAGATACTCAACGGCGAGGCGAAGCCCATCACGGTCGATGATTTCGCCCCTGCGCAGCAGCTAAGAGGCTTGGGCGTCAGCCCCGGCAAAGTGGAGGGTCGCGCGAGGGTCATTCTGGACCCCCGTGTTGACTCGCATATCGAGACGGGCGAGATTCTCGTCGCGCCAGTCACCGACGCGGGATGGACGCCGTTGTTCATCAACGCGGCGGGGTTGGTCGTCGACGTCGGCGGGTTGCTGTCTCACGGATCAGTGGTGGCCCGAGAGTACGGGCTGCCTGCGGCGGTCGGCGTAACCGGCGCCACGAGACAAATCAAGACTGGCGACCGCATCTACCTTGACGGAAGCTCCGGCGTGGTTATCAGGCTAGACTAGCCTCGAGCCGTTGCCATCACTCTCCCGCATGGCCTCGCACCCGCTTCAGC
This sequence comes from Dehalococcoidia bacterium, assembly GCA_036446335.1. Taxonomy (GTDB): domain Bacteria; phylum Chloroflexota; class Dehalococcoidia; order SZUA-161; family SZUA-161; genus JAZFSU01. Next base: position 1,382 of record JAZFSU010000369.1, read on the forward strand.
TGCCAGCGCGAGACAAGCCAGGCGGTCACCATTCCCTGAATCGATTTGTGATGGGCAATCGCCTGTCACGGCCAAACGCCCTCGGGGAAATCTTCACGCCGGGCGGTGCCTGGCGACGCTTGTACTCGCTTGTGTCCACCAACCTGGCCGCCTGCCTGACCACCTCCTCATCGATTCCCATGGCCACGATCTGATCGACACCCTTGTCCTCCTCGACATAGGCCTCCAGGACAGTATCAAGCAGATCATATGGAGGCAGCGAGTCGCTGTCCTTTTGTCCCGGCCTCAACTCAGCCGAAGGTGCCTTTTCCATGACAGTCTGAGGAATCAGTGCACTCCCTGCCAAATCGTTCCGGTATCGGGCAAGTTCATAGACCAGTGTCTTGGGCACATCCTTGATGACAGCAAAGCCCCCTGCCATGTCCCCGTACAGCGTGGTGTAACCAGTGGCCATCTCGCTCTTGTTTCCAGTGGCGAGAACAAGCCAGCCGAACTTGTTCGACAAGGCCATGAGGATGTCGCCCCTGATACGAGCCTGGATGTTTTCCTCCGCAACATTCGGCGCGGTGCCCTCGAAGGCCTCAGCCAACGCGTCCAAACAGGCCACATATACCTCTTCGATGGGAATCGTCATGAGCCTGATGCCAAGAGTCTCAGACAGCAACTCGGCGTCCGACATGCTGCCTGAAGATGTGTACCGAGAAGGCATCGAGACGCCCACCACGTTTGATGCCCCAAGCGCATCCACTGCAATCGCGGCCACCAAACTCGAGTCGATTCCACCGGAAAGCCCTAGTACAACCATCTCCATATCGTTCTTGAGGACGTAGTCGCGCGTCCCCAGGACCAGGGCATCGTAAATCTCGCCTGGCGGTTCACTGGTGTCCGGGCTTCTCAGCGGCAGAGGCGGTTTCGGAACATCTCGTGGGCTGTCCGATACAACTGTCTTCGCCGGATGCCATCGCTGCTCTTCCAGCAACAACGTCCCATTCCTCCAGCGCGGATCCCGAAGCCGTGACCAGAACACAGCATCCACATCGAGGTCCGCCAATATCAGCTCCTCTTCGAAGGCCTTGCCCCTGGCAATCACGTGCCCCTTCTCGTCGAGCACCGCGCTGTGCCCCCCGAAGACCAACTCATCCTGCCCACCCACCATGTTCGTGTAAGCTACGATCACCACGTTGTCAGCAGCACGGGTATTGAGCATGCTTTCCCTGAGCTCCGGCTTGCCATAGCGATAGGGAGAGGCGCTCAGATTCACGATGACCTGGGCCCCGGCGTATGCCTGTGCTGTGGCTGGCCCGGCCCCGTACCAGATGTCCTCGCAGATGTTCACGCCGATGCCAACGCCGCCTATGACGTACACAGGGCACTCCGAGCCACCACGGAAGTAGCGGTGCTCGTCGAATACCCCATAGTTGGGCAGCCAGATCTTGTGATAAACGCCGGCAAGCTTGCCATCATCTATTACGGCCGCCGCGTTGTACAAGTCTTCCTTGGCATCTACGAAGCCGAGCACCACGGTGATACCCTGAGTGTTTCGAATGACCTCGTCCAGGACGCGGAGGTTCTCCTCGATGAATCGGGGCTTGAACAGTAGGTCCTCGGGTGGATAACCACACGTGGCAAGCTCAGGAAAGGCAAGCAGGTCGACCCCGAAAGCCCTGGCCTCATCCACAGCTGCCAGGATCTTCCGAGTGTTCCCGTCGAAGTCACCGACGGTACAGTTGATCTGAGCCAGACCAATCCTAATCTTGCGCACGCTGGTTACCTCCTGAGGGCGCTCTCCATTCCGGCCATCCCAACTACAGAATGGGCAGGTATCTTTTCAGTTCGTATTCCGTCACCTGAGTGCGGTACTCGTTCCACTCGATTTTCTTGTTCGTGATGAAGGCGTTGAAGACGTGCTCGCCCAGAGCCTTCCGAACAAGGTCGCTCTTCTCGGTAAGCTCGACCGCCTCGATGAGGCTGCCGGGCAGCATCTCTATTCCTCTTCTCTCTCTCTCCTCCGCGCTCATCTCGTACACGTTTTCTTCAACAGGCGCTGGCGCCTCATATCCCTTCTCGATCCCCTCCAGTCCAGCCGCAAGCATGACGGAAAAAGCGAGGTACGGATTGCACGCTGGGTCAGGCGACCTGAACTCGATCCTGGTGGACTGCTCCTTCCCCGGCTGATACTCCGGAATTCTGACAAGATCGGACCTGTTGCGCCGCGCCCAAGACAAATAGACCGGCGCCTCGTACCCTGGAACCAGCCGCTTGTAGGAGTTCACCCACTGATTTGTAATGGACGTTATCTCGGGAGCATGTTTCAGGAGCCCCGCCACAAATGCTCTGCCTTCCTTGGACAGGTGATAGGGATCATTCTTGTCGAAGAAAGCGTTTCTCTCGCCCCTGAACAGAGACTGGTGCACATGCATACCGCTGCCGTTGCTCCCGAAGACGGGCTTCGGCATGAACGTTGCGTAGACTCCGTTCTGCAGGGCCACCTGCTTCACCACCAGCCGATAGGTCATCACGTTGTCCGCCATAGTCATCGCGTCCGTGTAACGGACGTCTATCTCATGCTGGCTTGCTGCAACCTCATGGTGCGAGTACTCAACGGCAATGCCCATCTCCTCCAGAGTGAGCACCGTTTCCCTCCTCAGGTCATGCGCGCTATCCAAGGGAGTCATGTCGAAGTAGCCACCAGAATCCAGCGTCTCTGTCCCGTTGCTGTCCCGGAAGTAGAAGTACTCCAACTCAGGTCCGACATAATAGGTGTATCCCAGATCGGCCGCCCTCTTGAGGTTCCTCTTCAACACGTACCTAGGATCACCTTCAAAGGGCGCTCCTTCCGGGGTCTGCACGTCGCAGAACATCCTGGCCACCGCGTGGCGCTCCTTGGGCCGCCACGGCAGCAACTGAAAGGTATCAGCATCTGGCATCGCCACCATGTCGCTCTCGTCAATCCGGGCAAACCCCTCGATGGACGAAC
>JAZFSU010000370.1:0-2762 GCA_036446335.1 Dehalococcoidia bacterium
ATGGCACTCGCCATGTTCTCTCTCATCATCTTCACGCTGGTAGTCATGTCCGTAATGAATGCATCGTTTGATTCGGTGCTGAGCGATACCGACCGCGTCTCCGGAGGGTTCGACATCCGCGGCGAGGTGAGCTTGAACAACCCCATTCCCGATATCCAGGCCGCCCTTGACGAGCCTGGCGGCGTGGGTCGGGACAGCTTCCAGAACATAGGCAGCCTCAGCTACTTTCCGGCCAAGGTGAGAGACGCTGATAAAGGCCAGGAATGGGATGACCTCTATCTGACAGGAGTCGACCAAGGCTATACAACAAGCGTCACCTACAGATTCGAACTGATGACAGAGGACTATGATTCTGAGCAAGAGGTATGGAGAGCTCTGACCGATAGCTCATCGCTGGCCGTGCTGAACGCCGCCGTGGTGCCCACCAAAGGTGGACAGATGGGAGACGATGGAATCGACTTCATAGTCGGCGAGGGGGAATTCTACCTTGAAGATGATATCCTGCCTGACAACGTATACATCGAGGTCCAGAACGCCTTCACCGGGCACATGCAGAAGCTGCAAGTCATCGGCGTCGTGGACGTCATGGCTGGCCCATACGCAGCGCCGATAACCACGTCACAGGAGACGGTCAATGCCCTCGCCGGATTCCCCATATCACCGACATCCTACCGCTTCCAGGTGAGCTCGGAAGGCGTGGATGACGTGCCAGAGTTGGCCAAGGCCCTCGAGAAGCAGTTCCTGGAGAACGGCATGAACACCGAAGTCATGGCTGAGGAGGTCAGGGACTTCGGAAGGATGAACGGGATGTTCATGAACCTCATCATGGCCTTCATGGGGCTGGGACTCATTGTGGGAATAGCAGCCTTGGGAGTCATCGCCGCCAGATCCGTCGTGGAACGCCGCCAGCAGATCGGGATGCTGCGGGCCATCGGTTTCGAGCAGCGGATGGTTCAAATCAGTTTTCTCCTCGAATCCTCGTTCATCGCACTGCTGGGAATCGGCTTGGGGGTTGCGCTGGGAGTCGCCATCTCCTATCAGATCGACACAGGCATTGAAGGCATGACTACGGTCATTCCCTGGGCTCGCATTTTGATGATCGTCTCGCTGGCCTATCTGGCCTCGCTCTTTACCACTTTCCTGCCCGCATATCAGGCGGCACGAGTATACCCCGCAGAGGCGCTGCGCTTCGAATAGAAAAAGGAGTGCGGTCGCGCACATCACTCCGGGGTCATGCAGAGGACTCTCTTTGGGTTCTCAGAGCGCGGCTAGATGACGCTGGGACAAGATAGATCGCACGTAGGGGCGGGTTTGAAACCCGCCCCTACCGATATGTCGTCCAGCTAAGGCTTGGGAAGAGGTTATCTGCCCTTGAACTTCGGCTCCCTTTTCTCCAGAAACGAGGTGATTCCCTCTTTGAAGTCCTCCGTCTGAAAGCAGATACGTTGCGCCAGGGTCTCGAACTCCAGTTGCGGCTCGAGGTCGTTCTGCACCCCTCTGTAGACACCCCGCTTGGTAAGCTCGATGGCCACCGAAGGCCCGTTGGCAATCTTGGTAGCCAACTCGCGGGCGGCATCCATCAACTGTTCGTGGGGCACGACCCTGTTCACCAGGCCCAACCGTTCCGCCTCTTGGGCATCGAACGTGTCGCCCGACAGCATGAGCTCCAGGGCCTTGGAGGTGCCCACCATTCGCGGCAGATAGTAGGTCGCGCCGCCGTCGGGGACGAGCCCCCTCTTGATGAAGACCATGCTGAACTTGGCTTTCTCAGAGGCTATCCGAAAATCGCATGCCAAAGCGAGGGAGAACGTGACCCCGGCAACGATCCCGGGGATCGCTGCTATCGTGGGCTTCGGGAAATTGCGCACCGGCAGTATCCACCAGCCCATAGGCCTTTTGAGGATGTATGGTTCGATCGGCCCGCTGTAGTCCGCCGTCAGCTCGCTGGCGTCCGCTCCGGTGCTGAACGCCTTGCCCGTTCCCGTGATTATGAGCGCCTTGACTTCATCGTCCGTACGAAGCTCCGTGGCTATCCGGTGCACCTCCGTCCTCATAGCCTCAGTGACCGCGTTCAGCTTCGCGGGGCGGTCGAAAGTGATGGTGGCGATCCCATCTTTCCTGGTGAATATCAGCCCTTCAACGGACATCGATTACCTCCCGGTGGATGCCGACTAGTTGCCCTTGAACTGCGGGGGCCTTCCCTCGAGGAACGAGTTGATACCCTCTTTGAAGTCCTCAGTATTGAACAGGACGTTCTCGACATAGGCCTCATAGTCCATCTGCGCAGCGATGTCGGTCTCCGTAATACCTCGATAGATGGCCGCCTTGGCGAATCCGAGGGCCACAGGGGAGTTCTGGGCAATCTTCTTGGCCAGGTCCTTCGCCGCCGCCATCAACTGGTCAGCCGGAACAACCTTGTTGACCATGCCGATACGGTCCGCTTCGGCGGCACCGACCGTGTCAGCAGTGAACACGAGCTCCAGGGCGCGGGCAGTACCCACAAGGCGGGGCAAAGTGTACGTGGAACCCGACTCCGGGATGACACCTCGCTTCGTGAAGATCATATTGAAACGGGCCGCCTCGGATGCCAGCCTGATGTCGCACGCAAGGGCCAGTGCGAGGCCGCCGCCGGCGGCCGTGCCGTTCACGGCGGCAATAACCGGTTTGGGCATGTTCCGGATCTTCAGCACCGTGGTCAGGATGTTGCCATCCCCGCGTATCATCTCCTCCATCGTCGTCTGGTGGAGCTTGTGTTCCTCGCC
>JAZFSU010000371.1:0-2227 GCA_036446335.1 Dehalococcoidia bacterium
ATTATCTGTCGCTGGTGAGCCGTGTGGGGGTCGAACCCACGACACCCTGATTAAAAGTCAGGTGCTCTAACCGCTGAGCTAACGGCCCCCATGTCGGCTTCGCCGGGGGGAGGTCGGTGCGCTTCATTGTCAAACGCAGCCCGGCTCGTAGCCACAGTGATTGTACCTAAGCTCCTGCTGCCCTGTCAATGCTGGGGACCGGGGCTGCAGTCCGCCCGCCACTCGCGCCCCAGTATCGCCCCTCGATTCCGCCCTTTGTTGAGATGTCTCCGCCGGCTTCCGGTGCGCGTTCACTTCTGCTCCGTCTCTTGCGTGCGGAAGGGTGCAAGCGAGTTGACGAGTCAGTTGATCTCTTGCAGGTACCAAATGTGACCGGTTGATGTATAATGTACTTGGTCAATCATGGCTTGCGGAGGAGAACATGGCGAAGATAACCGAGGACATGAAAGCGCTGATAAAGGGGCAGCAGGCCTTTATCGCCACCTCTACGCCGGATGGCATCCCCAGCATCGCTCCCAAGGGAAGCACCAGAGCCCTGGACGAGGAGCACATCATATTCGCCGAGTCTGCGGGGAAGCGCACCCTGGACAATCTCAAGAACAACCCCAAGGTAGCTGTCATAGTGTGCGACTCGACTCAGATGAAGTGCCTGCGATTCTCCGGAACCGCGGAACTCTTCACTGATGGCCCTCTATACGAACAGGGCAAGGAACGCATGGCGAAGATGGGCGCGCCGGCTCCGCAGGCAATGGTGAAGGTCAAAGTCGAGGAAATCTACGACTGCGGCGCACCCGGTTTCGGCGAGAGAGTAGACTGAACAATCCGGCAGGCGCATCGCGGAGCGGAGAGCCGGGCGCGAGCCTTCCGAAGCACGCGCCACGGCAAAGCTTGATGCCTCCCCGACAATGAAGTCATCTTTATGCGAATAGGGATCGTCTCGGACACACATGTCCCCGATGTAGCGAGTGCGCTTCCTCCGCAGGTTCTGGAGGCGTTCCGGGGTGTGGACCTGATTCTGCACGCGGGGGACCTGTTCGAGGCCTCTGTGCTGGATGAGCTGCAGACGATTGCCCCGGTCCTGGCCGCCAGGGGCGATGATGACTACGCGGTCAAGGATCAACGTGTGCAGGATGTGCAGACCCTGACCGCGGACGGCCTCAGCCTGTATGTCGTCCACTGCTCTCGTTTTTGGGCTCGGGAACTGGTCGAACGCCCGGAGAAACATGGCCTCGAGAAAGCGCCTGATGTGGTCATCTTCGGCCACACGCACAGGGACACAGTGCTTCAAATGGGGGATTCGCTCCTGGTGAACCCCGGCAGCCCGACATTTCCCCAATATCAACTGCGACTGGGCACCGTTGCTCTTCTGGACATATCGAACGGCAGGGCTCAGGCTCGCGTCGTGCAACTCGAGAAGAGGCCCGAGGAGTAATCAGAGGAGTCCCCATGGCAGAGCGGCATTCTTCTGACGAAGAGTCGGCCAAATCCAGGGCTCTGGATTCTCGTGCACGCGCTGAGATGCGGAGGGAGCGGTTCCTCGATCTTGTAATCAAAGCGGTTGAGGCCTTGCCAGAGGAGTTTCGGGAGAGGCTGGAGAACATCGACGTAGTGGTGGCGGACTGGCCGTCACCATCGCAACTCGGAGCTGCCAGGGTGGGCAGCAGGATCGGCTTGCTGGGCCTCTACGAGGGCGTGCCCCATGTGAGGCGCACTAGAGGCTATGGAATGGTCCTTCCGGACAAGATTACGGTTTTCAGGAAGCCGATAGAGGGCCGGTGCCATTCCTGGGCGGAGATCGAGAAGGAGATAGCCCGGGTGGTCCGGCACGAGATAGCGCATCACTTCGGGACTGACGAAAGCACGCTGCGGTCAATAGAGGACCGCGACCGATAGGGTGGGATTGGTGCATCGCAGCTGAACCCACTCGTTTCTGTGTCCATTGGGCAAGGGTGGGCTCCATCTCATCTCAATTGCCCCACAGCTCGCGGGGAGCTCAAGTGCGCGGCTTGTGGCAGTGGGCAGCCTCGGCCTTGCTTGACAGGAGCGATGGCTTTTGCTATTCTCGCGTTGACAGGGGGATATAGCTCAACTGGGAGAGCGCTGCGTTCGCATCGCAGAGGTCGGGGGTTCGAATCCCCCTATCTCCACCATGCCCCTGTAGCTCAGAGGATAGAGCAGCGGTTTCCTAAACCGCGTGTCGGGTGTTCGAGTCACCCCAGGGGTACCA
>JAZFSU010000372.1:0-4032 GCA_036446335.1 Dehalococcoidia bacterium
CTGAGTTGGCTTGCCGCGGAAAGTGGTTCCCCGGCCCACAGTGCCTGCAATCCCACCCTCGACGGAGCGTATTGTCGTCTCTTGGCTTCAAGTTGCGCTTTGAGGATTCCTGCCTACGGAACAGTCCAGGGGAACAAAATGGCTCTCCCTAACGTCTGTATTGGGTGAGGGCCAGTTGTGCTCCCATGGGGGGCACCGACGAGACAGAAAGGAGCGGGCACTATGGAGTTTCTCATTATTCTGACGTTGGGCATTGTAGGTGCGGCTCTGGTTGCGGGCGGCTTCGTCGCGTATCGCCGGAGCGATAGGACCGGGGTCAAGGCTTTCAGCGCTGCCGCCGTTGCCGCTGGAGTTGTTATGTGGGCCACCATTGTACTTGTGACGCCTGTGAGTGAGACCACAAGCGGGCCGGACCCGATCGAGTCAGGGGTCGAAGCGGACCTCCAGCAGGCTCTTTGATGCTTCCTGCCCGCTCAGAGCTTTCGGGCACTGCTTCATCATAGCGCCGCTCGAATCCTGCAGTGGCTTCTGCGCAGCCCCCGGCAGACCGTTTCGTCATTCATTCCCTGGCTGAAGACGCCTCTTTTTCAAATCCCGACTGCGCAATTTCCCTCATCGCGACACGGCCACAGGCAACTTTCTCACGTTCGACGGGCCAGCCTGCCAATCCCCCATCAAGCCTCAGCGACGCTGCTTCCTTCATGCGAGACAGGATTGGGATAAAAGTACCCCTGCGACGCAGTACCTAAATGGGATTGTCTCCGCCACGTGTGTGAAGGACAATTAGCTGTGAGGCAGGTGCGAGGGGGCGGCGGTATTCCGGACGCGAGATAGGGGGGTGCAAAATGACCGAACTGATGCTGGTCGTGGCCTTCTCGTTCTCAGCTGGCTCGCTCGTAATGTTCCTGGGCCTGGGCCTCACCCGATATCGCTCGCGAAGGCTGGCGCTGGTCCGGCGGCGGGGCGTTTCCGAATGCTTGGGTGAGATCTCCAAGAAGCACGACGAATACTGCAGCACCGTGTGTCCCGTGGCGTCGCGTTGTATGCTTCTGGCCATGGATGAGTACATGCGGAAACACCCCGGGATAATGTTTTCCCAGGACTCCTTCGAGCAGTCCTAGCTTTGACGCTGAGGCGGCAGGTGCTTCGGGCCACCTCATGACATGATCGCCTCCACTCGACTTCGGCACATCATCAGTTCGATTCCACGGCGCTCGCAGCTTGAAAGTCGTTCCTTCCGCAGCCCTCAGATTCATTGACAGCGGCCCACGATGCCCTTACAATAGAGCAGGGAAAGCACGACTCCGGAGGGTGATCCTGTCGGATACTGAACAGCGCAACCTGAGTTTGTCTGAAGCCGTAACCGGGTACCTCGCCATACTGTCTACGGAGCAGAAGCAGGAAAGCCAAGAGGGGCTGACCAAGTTCTTGCGCTGGTATGGCGGAGAGCGCAGGTTGACCGGGATGACCGGGCTGGAGATAGGCAACTACTGTGAAGGGTTTGGCTCTTCTCTCGTTGATCCGGCCAACAAACTGGATCCGGTAAGGAGCTTTCTCGCCTATGCCAAGAAGACCAACCTGGTCGAGCGAAGCTTGGCCTCGCACGTTCGGATAAGCAAGGCCAGGCAGAAGCGATCCGGGAGAAAGGGCTCGCTCGAGGCCACCCCGGTCGCGCTCACTTCGGAAGGCCAGGCCATGCTGGAGGCAGAGCTCGAGACGCTGGTGGCGGAACGCCCCGGGATTGCGGAGCAGTTGCATCTGGCTGCGGCAGACAAAGACTTTCGAGAGAATGCTCCTCTCGAGGCGGCCAGGGAGCGGCAGGGACAGGTTGAAGCGCGGATCAGGGAGATAGAGGCTGTTCTCAAACTGGCAACTGTCGTCGGGGAGAAGACCGGGGCCTCGGGTACTGCTGGTGTCGGCTGTACGGTGGTCCTGATCGAGTTGGGCTCCGGTGAGCAGTCGTCCTACATTCTGGTCAGTCCGAGCGAGGCCAATCCTTCAAAGGGCAAGCTGTCTATCGCTTCTCCGATCGGCAAGGCTCTGCTGGAGCAGACGGTTGGTGCGGAGGTGGAGGTTATTGCGCCTGCGGGGAAGCTCCAGTACCGAATCGACGGGATCAAGGGTTGACGCGCCTGGATCCACTGGCTGCGGGAAGCCGGGCCGGTTCTACAGATCCAGTTGAAAGTCGGTAAGGTCCCCTCTGCTGAAGCCCAGGGATTCCACGAACGAGAGCATCCACCAGTCTCGCCAATTGATCATCACGTGTACCTTCTTGATCCCCTTTTGGCGACAATGCTCTTTCCAGGCCTCGATCAGCCGTTGGCCAATTCCCCTGCGGTGATACTCGGGGAGAATGCCGATCAACTCGATCCAGGCAACGTCCAGCAGCTCTGTTGGTGACCGTGCGATTCGACCCAGCACGAAGCCGACGACCTGGCCGTCGACCTCCGCCACCAGGCTATTATCGACCTCGCCGCCGATGCAGCTGTCGGGAACGGGCGCGTAGGTCGCAGCCCGGTCGGCCCCGGCGACTCTTCTCTCTATGGCCAGGATGTCATCGACGTCCTCTCCCGCCATTCCGCGAATGTTGATGTTCTCTTCAGGTCTCGTGGCATCGCTCACGTCGATTGACTCCTCTCCTTGAATCACCTTCGCACCAAGGTGTGCGGAATGTATCGCAACGGGAGTTTCTTATAGCATTAGAGGGCGGGGTTGTCAAATCAGCCTGTGGCGGCCTGACATCGGATCACGGGCCAAACCTGTATCGGGGAGGATGACGCGGGGTTCAGCCGATATTCTGTTGCGTGCCGCCGGGCGGTGGCGCCCGGAGATCAGGCTACTCCTTGATCTCCTCCAGCTCGAATCTGGAGTTCTCTATCACCGGATTGGCCAGAAGCTTGTCGCACATCTCTCGCACTTGCGCTTCGGCCTTCGAGCTGTCAGGCTCCTCTATCTTGACCTCTATGTACTTCCCCACGCGCACGCTCTGGACATTGCCGAAACCCAGTGTGCGCAGACCGCCCTTGACGGTCAGGCCCTGAGGATCGTTGACGGTGGGCTTCAACGTGACGTATATCCTGGCGAGATACATTTACAGTTCCTTTCCTGCGAGCCTGCGGTAGGCTTCCCGGTATCTCTGGGCTATGTCCTCGACGACCTCGCGGGGCAATTCGGGGGCAGGGGGCTCCTTGTTCCACCCCGAGTTTGCGAGCCAGTCGCGCAGAGGCTGCTTGTCGAAGCTGGGCTGAGGCCTGCCGGGAGAATAGATCTCAGTATCCCAGAAGCGGCTGGAGTCTGGGGTGAGGAGTTCGTCGATCAGAATGAGATTGCCGTTCACTATGCCGAACTCCATCTTGGTGTCGGCGATGATGAATCCCCGGCCTCGCGCGTACTCAGCGGCGAAGTTGTACACAGCCAGGCTTTTGTCGACTATCTCCCGGGTCAGTGTCTCGCCCACAATGCCCTTCATCTGATCCAGGGTGATGGGCTCGTCATGTCCGGCATCGGCCTTCGTGGTTGGCGTGAAAATGGGCTCGGGAAGTTTATCAGACTCGCTGAGGTTCTCGGGCAGGGTGATTCCGCAGATCGCGCCGCTCTTCTGGTACTCGGCCCATGCCGAGCCGGATATGTATCCCCGCACCACGCATTCCACATCGACGCGTTCCGCCCTTCTCACGATCATGGACCGGCGGGCGACGTAGTCGGGATAGGAGTAGTAGCCGCTGCACACACGCTCACCGTAGGTGGCGTTGAGCCAGTTGATGTCGTTCACCACTTCGATCACGTGATTGGGCACAATGTGAGAAGTCCGCTCGAACCAGAAGGCCGACAATTGGTTGAGGACGGTTCCCTTGTCAGGGATTCCGTTGGGCAGGATCACGTCGAATGCGGAGACGCGGTCAGTTGCTATCAGCAGGAGCTGATCGTCACCCATCTCGTAGGTGTCGCGCACCTTGCCCTGGTAATATCGATTCGGCAGTTCGGTCTCAATCAGCAACGACATGGGCTCGCTTCTCCTTCGTCTTCAACAAC
>JAZFSU010000373.1:0-3507 GCA_036446335.1 Dehalococcoidia bacterium
GTCGGGTTGTCTCACACGTTCGGTTTCCCCAGCTGCATCATTCGTGTGCCTGCTTGGCCAGTGCTGCCCACGGTCATGCCATCGCACTTGCCCCGAGAGGGGGAGGTATGAATACGAAGATTGCGCTGATAGCGGTGGGCGTGAGCGAGGCGGCCGGAACGGAGTTATCTATGAGAGCACTAATTGCTGGTGCGGCGCTTATGGTGTCAGCATTCGCGGCACTATGGGCGCGTCGCAGACTCGCTCGCTAGATATGGGAAACGCTGCTGCAGACGTGCGCGATGGCTGCCCTGTGCGTGAGGAGGGCGCGGCAGAAGCGAGAGCAAGAGTGCTGACCACGGTGACGCCGGCGAGATGGCAACAGTGGCAATGGCTGGAGTCTTTGGCTGCGTGATCTGGAGACGGAGGTTCGCCGCTCAGCAAACGTGAAGTGCCCGGCCAGACAGGTGGCGGTGGGTTTCGCTGCGCTACACCCACCCTACTACCTCGGCCTGCATGACGCAGAGCCCTACCGGTCGCTGAGTTCCACTTGCGTGGCTCCCATTCCGCCATGGTGCGGGTCGGCAGGGCCGAAGGACCTGACCAGAGGATGGTCCGCCAGGTACCGCCCGACCTCCCTTCGCAGGACTCCGGTGCCCTTGCCATGAACCACCCACACCCGATGCAGCCCAGCCTGATATGAGGCATACAGGAAGCTCTCCAGCAACGGAATGGCCTCCTCGACCGTCATGCGATGCAGGTCCAATTCCTCGCTGGCCGACCTCATCCTGAAGAAGAGTCCTTCCCCTGCACGACTTGGGCCAGTCTTCGTTTCAGTTCGTCGGCGCTCACGCCCTCCAGGCCAATGATCTTGTTGCGACTGGTGTGGCCACGTATGATATCGAGGCCGCCCCTCGGCACTCCAAGCGCCCTCGACAGGAGTTCGAGCACCGCCCGATTGGCCTCGCCCTTCCGGGGCGGAGCTGTCACCTTTATGTAAAGGACATCCTCCTTGAGGCCCACGAGTTCATTCTTCCTGGCTCCAGGCTGCACATGCACCTCGAGAGTCGTTCTGCTATCCTGCATTCTGTTCGTCGTATCCGCCTTCCCGCCTGGCCTCTTCAAGACACCAGCACTCATTCTATAACAGACTGTCCCGTTTTGAAACGCTCCGAAGCGGCCGAGTTGACACGCGGGAAGGTCTCCAATATGCTACCGAAGCAGGGACTCTTCCAAGACCAAATACCTGAAAGGGGCCACGATATGGATGTCGTTGACGCCATACGCTCACGGAAGAGCATAAGGGGCTTCAAGCCCGACCCGGTTCCCAGGGAGACAATCCGGGAGATCCTCGATGCGGCCATTCGAGCGCCGTCAAATGAGAACTCGCATCCCTGGGAGATCACGGTCGTCAGCGGCGAGGCACTGGACAACATCAGAAGAGGCAACATCGAGATGCTGGCATCAGGAGCGATGCCCAATCCCGATGTCGTCATGAGTGGGCTCAAGGACACGTACAGACAACGTCAGGTGGACATCGCCGTTCAACTCTTCCAGCTCATGGGAATAGCCCGAGAAGACAAGGAGAAAAGGGCTGAGTGGATGCAGAGGGGTTTTCGATTCTTCGACGCCCCGGTGGGCATCATCCTGTATGCAGACGACTCTTTGGACCCGATGCACACTCAGTTCGACATCAGCGCCGTGGCACAGGGCATCTGTCTGGCCGCGCTGAACTACGGCCTGGGCACCTGCATCGAAATCCAGGGCGTCATGTACCCCGAGGTGGTAAGGAAGTACACTGACATTCCCGAGTCCAAACGAATATCGATATCGATCGCGCTGGGATACCCGGACTGGGGTTTCCCGGCCAACAAAGTACAGAGCGTGCGCGAGCCAGTGGGGAACATCACGACTTGGTGCGGCTTCGACTAGCAGGGTGTCCGCGAACCTGGAAGAACGGGGCAGCCCGGAGCGAGCCACGAATCCGGGGCCGCTATCCTAGAGCTATGCCACAGATGGAGACGAACGACGCCCCCTCGTGGTCAGCCGGGCACTGGGCGTATCCTGTGATCTCGCCTCTGGTGTCACCAAGAAGCCTGAGGGCCAGGTAGATCGGCGCAATCCCGCAGATTCGCCACCGGTCACCGTCCTCCTGCACCCTCTGGAATGCGCCTTCGGCGTCTCCCGCTGCAATCAAGGCCATCAGCTCGCCGTCAGCATTCGAGAGCTCCGACCTCTCCGCTTCGCCCATCGGATGTCGGTCGCCAAACTCCGGCCCGACATGGGCAAGGTCGCCGGAGGCCACAACCAGCGTCCGCCGGCCAGCGGTGGATTCCCTCACTGAGTCGACGAAGCGAAAAATCTCGTCGTCATCACCCGGTCGCCTGCCCTCCTCGATGAACCTCTGGAAAGAGCCGCACAAGATGGGCACCAACTGACAAGCTCCGCCTCTTGCCAGGTAGTGGAGCCAGACCGCGGACGCTTCAACGGAGTGCTCGCTGCGGTGGTTGAGCTCATCCTCAAAAACTGCGTCTTCCCCCAGCGCCGAGGCCACTGCGTCCACCACTTCGACGGCGGTCGGCAGGATCCCCCAGGGAGTGGAGTAGCTCTGTCGCGTCAGGGTGATCAGTCCCTGCCCGGAGCAGTGGTTGGTGCCCAGGACCAATGCGACTTCGGTGGCACGGACGGCCTCCGCCACTCGCCGCCACACTTGGGCATACACTGGGCCGCCCCGCTGGTAGTCAATGTGCGGGCTCACAAGGCCACGCACCTCCCCGATCGCCCGCGGTGTCTCTCCCTCGTCAGGAAGCCCGTCGGTGTATTCTTCAAACACTCGCTCCATCAACTCAGGGTTCTCCTGATACGTCGCTTCCACCATGGTAGGAAGGCGGAACGGGGCGGTCCTGAACCTCTCCACAGCGTCTCCATACGCTCGTGCAAAGTGCTCGCTTTCCAGCAGCAGCGCCTCATCCAATGCAGACACCAAGCTGTCCAGATACTCCGGCCCCACCTTCACGCCGGTCCTCAACTCGAAGGCAGCCTCCAGGGTAGGGAAGTCACGAGTTCCATCGAACAACTCCAGCAAGGGTATGACCTGCGGGGGCAGTGCCACAGCGTGCTCGCTTAGCCGCATGGGGTCGCTGAGCACCACAACCGGCTGCCCGTGCTGGTGATCAGGACTAGCCTGCACCTTTCTCAGCTTGGGGCGCGTCTCGTCCGCCATCCGGCCTTACCTCAATCGAGCCACGTAGCTGTCCAGCGCAACCCCCAGCGAGTCGGCTACGGGCCCACACTTGGCCTTCAGCAAATGAAGGACCTTGCCTTGGGCTGGCAGCTCCGAAAGCGTCTCCCAGTAGCCCATCCCCTTGGCCAGCACCAGGTCGGAGGCCTCGAACTCGGACCTGAACTCCTCTGAAGCCATGTCCATGTCGACACCCGGCGTATCGGTCCCGGTGGTGATCACCCTGGTCAGTTCGTTTGCCAACCCGAATCTGCGCAGGTCGGCCAGAGTTATGTCGTTCTGGACAG
>JAZFSU010000374.1:0-7320 GCA_036446335.1 Dehalococcoidia bacterium
TCGGTGCGTCGCCAACCCCAACCCCTGTCCCTACGCCTACCGCTACACCTGCGCCGACGCCCGCGCCTACACCGAGGCCCACGCCATCACCTGCGCCCACACCTACGCAGACACCAAGCCCAACGCCTTCACCGACGCCCAAGCCCACACCGTGGCCGACGCAGCCACCCACACCCACGCCGACGCCCGCGCCGACACCAAGGCCAACTCTGCCCACGCCAACGCCCACACTCGATGTCGAGATCGAGGAGATACCGTTGGCCGTCCCCTGGGTAACCATTCTCCTGATCACGGGCACACTGCTGGTTATCGGCCCTCTGTTCTACCTCCTGAAGAAGTAGAACGAAGGACACGCCATCCAGCCGTGGGCGAGGACAGGGAGTGACAATTCCTCGAATCGTCC
This sequence comes from Dehalococcoidia bacterium, assembly GCA_036446335.1. Taxonomy (GTDB): domain Bacteria; phylum Chloroflexota; class Dehalococcoidia; order SZUA-161; family SZUA-161; genus JAZFSU01. The sequence continues at coordinate 404 of JAZFSU010000374.1, forward strand.
CGTCCTCCGCTGCCTTGTGTCACCTGCAAAAAGGGGCTACTATATTGCTTGACTGCCTCGACGGAGTTGTCATGGATGCACAGACAGTGAATAAGTCTACCGTGGGCAAAGCTAGGGGGTGTAGGAGTTGAACCTGCACCCCCCTATATTACTGCCATCCGGGCAGCTGACTGCCGGAGTGTAGCCCGCCACGCGAGGCCGAAGGAGATGTAGAATGGGCGACAGAATGAGAGAGGAGATCAAGAAGCTTTCAAGCCTCCGCAGGGAGGTTGAGAAGATGGGCGGCGAGGCAGCCATCCAAAAGCAGCGCGACAGGGGCAAGCTGACTGCCCGTGAAAGGCTCAACCTGCTGTTTGAGATGGAGACCTTCGTCGAGGTGGGGATGCTTGGCAATGAGGAGGGCTCCACCAAGCTCGTCCCGGCCGACGGAGTGATCACCGGCTATGGGAAGATAAACGACGGGAACATGTTGAGAGACGTTGCCGTTGCCGCCTACGATTTCACGGTGAAGGGCGGCTCTATGGGGGTCATCAGCGAGACAAAGGTGACCAGGATCAGGGAAATCGCCTTGAAGCAGAGGATCCCAATGATATGGCTCATTGACTCGGGAGGTGCGCGGCTCGGGAGCGGAGGCTTCGGCGCCGAACGGATACCGTACTTTGCCGACACGGGTTACCTCTTCAAGGAGGAGGCCCTTATGTCCGGCGTGATCCCGTTGATTTCAGCTATGCTGGGGCCCGGCTACGCCGGCACTGCCTACATTCCCGGCCTTTCCGACTTCGTGCCCATGGTGAAGGGGACGAGTTTCATGGGACTGGGAGGTCCAAGCCTGGTCAAGATGATGATCGGAGAGGACCTGACAGACAACGAACTCGGAGGCTCCAAGGTTCATTGTGAAACAAGCGGCTGCGGTGATTTGGAAGTCAAGTCCGATGAGGAGTGCATCAAGGCAGTAAAACAGTATCTCTCTTTCTTCCCCCAGAACTGCGAACAGAAGCCGCTCCGCGCTGAATGGGCCGGCGACCCGCTGGCCCTCATTGATGACGGCATCCTCGACGTCCTGCCCGACACTGCCGAGGAAGTCTACAACATGCGCAACCTCATCAAGTATATAGTGGACGACGGCGACTTCTTTGAGATGAAGCCCAAATGGGCCAAGAGTATCATTGTGGCCTTCGGCAGAATATGCGGGTATCCGGTGGGAATCGTAGCGAACAACCCCATCCACCTCGGTGGAGTCATCGACGTGGACCCCGCAGACAAGGCCACCCGGTTCATCTGGCTGTGCGATGCCTTCAACATCCCTCTCCTGTTCCTCTCCGACGTCCCGGGCTACATGATAGGGTCCAGGTCCGAGAAAGCGGGCATGATCAGGCACGGCGCAAAGATGATCCACGCCGTCGCCGAAGCCACCGTTCCCAAATTCTCCCTCGTCGTCAGGAAATCGTATGGAGCCGGATACTACGGCATGTGCGGCAGGGCCTTTGACCCCGACCTGCTGATCGCCTATCCGGGGGCCGAGATATCTGTCATGGGCGCCGAGGGAATGGTGTCCATCGTCGGCAGGAAGCAGATAGCGGAATCTGAGAAGCCCGACAAGCTTATCGAGCAAATGGCGTCCGGGGTGAGGCCGCACATCAGCATCGACAAGACGGCAGCGTTGGGCCTGGTCGACGACGTGATCGACCCACGAGAAACCAGGCGAGTCCTGTTCCGTGCGCTTGAGTTCACCAGGGACAAGAAGATATTCAGACATCCCCGAAAGCACGGCGTCTACCCCGTCTAGGAGGTCTTGGATGTATGAGGCCATAGCAACAGAGGTGAGAGACAAGGTTGGCAGGATTACGCTCTCCCGAGAAGAGAAGCGAAACGCGATCTCGCCGACCATGATGAACGAGCTTCTTCAGGCCTTCAGAGAGTTCAATGATGACCCCAGCGTCGTCGCCATCGTGTTGACCGGCGCCGGCAGCAAGGCGTTCTGTTCCGGGGCCGACATCGGTGAATCCATAGCCGCCGGGGCCAGTTTTGTCGAGCGGCACGAGGAGCAAAGGAAATTCGTCGAGCTCTTCAAGATCATCATCGGCCTGAAGAAACCCCTGGTGGGCCGGATCAACGGCCATGCGATGGGTGGCGGGCTGGGCCTGGCCGCGGCCTGCGACATTACAGTCGCCACGCAAGACTGCAAGTTCGGGACGCCTGAGGCAAACGTCGGCCTCTTCCCCTACGTGATCATGGCTACTTTACTGCGAGTCGTCACCGCGCCGAAACGGCTGCTGGAGATGATGCTGGCCGGCGAACGGCTCGATGCCGAAGAGGCGCTACGTCTCGGCCTGGTGAACCACGTTGTGCCCAGGGACCAACTCGACGCCAAGGTCGACGAAATCACGGGGAACCTGGTCAATAAGAGCCCTCTCACCCTGCGGCTCGGCAGAAGGGCGTTCTACACCATGCGGGACATGGAATACGAAAAGGCGCTCGAGTACCTTTCCTCGATGCTGGCGATAAACACGGCAGCCGAAGACGTAGCTGAGGGAATCGCATCATTCATGGAAAAGCGCGAGCCAGTGTGGAAGGGCAAATAGAGGAAAGGAGCCCCCATGGGTCTTGATGACAAAGTCGTAATTACTGCCGCCTTGACCGGGGTGGCCGCAAACAGAAACCAGTGCAAGTGGATTCCCTACACGCCGCAGGAGATAGCTGACGAAGCCCTCGCCTGCTACAACGCCGGAGCGTCGGTAGTGCACATCCACGCCAGGGAGGACGACGGCAGCCCGTCATGGCGGGTTGAGGTTTTCCGGGAGGTCATGGAGGAGACCAGGAAGAGGTGCCCCATCATAATCAACTTCTCCACGGGCGCCGTGCTCGTCGAGAGGGACGCCAGGATCGCCCACATCAAGGAGCTGAAACCCGAGATCGCAGCCCTGAACATGGGGACGATGAACTACGCCAAATACAGCCCGAAGCGGAAAGACTTTGTCTTCTCCGTTGTCTTCCATAATCCTTTCGAGGATATAATGTTCTTCCTCGATACGATGAAAAAGAATGACATCAAGCCCGAGTGCGAATGCTTTGACCTCGGACATCTGGAGAGCATATTCCCCCTGATGGACATGGGAGTACTCACCGACTTCCAGGTAAGCCTGATAATGGGCGTTGTGGGAGGCATGGCCGCCACGGCCCGAAACCTGGCTCACGTGGCCAGCGTGGTTCCACCCGGCGTAGCATGGGAGGTCATAGGGATTGGCCAGGAGCAGTGGGTTCTCATAACTACCGCGCTCGTTCTGGGCGGAAATATCAGGGTCGGGCTCGAGGACAACTTCTATCTAGCGCCCGGCGAGATGGCCCAGGGAAACGGACCGCTCGTGGAGAAAGCTGTAAGGATGACGCGCGATGTCGGCAGAGAACCGGCGACCGTCGAAGAAGCCAGGGCCATCCTGAAGGTGCGCAACATATGATCCGGTCAACACCTGCGGCAATCAAGGTACGGCCGGAATAGCCCGCTTTCCGGCACGGAGGACCAACATGGACTTCAGATTCAGCGAAGAGGAGGAGGCGTTCAGGGGGGAGGTTCGGGAGTGGCTCAAGAAGGCGATCCCGCAGAGATGGATCGAGCTTGATCCGGGCTTGTGGGAGGAGACCGAGGAGTCCTGGGCGCTCTCCCGCGAGTTCCAGCGAAAGCTCGGCCAGAAAGGCTGGATGGCGCCGGCGTATCCCAGGGAATACGGCGGCCTGGACCTGGGCCACATGCGGCGGCTTATCCTCTCCGAGGAGTTGAACTACCACCGAGCGCCGATAAGCATTGAGGTCGAGATATCGGTGAACTGGGTGGGGGCGGCTCTCCAGCTTTTCGGGTCGGACGAGCAGAAGAAGAAATACATAACCGAGGTGGCGAAGGGCGAGGCGATATTCTGTCTCGGGTACAGCGAGCCCAACGCCGGCTCCGACCTGGCGTCGCTGCAGACCAAGTCTGTTGAGGACGGCGACTCATATGTGATCAACGGCCAGAAAATCTGGTGCAGCTATGCCCACTATGCCAACTACTGCTGGCTTGGCGCCAGAACGGATCCTGCGGCCCCAAAGCACAAGGGCATCAGCATGTTCGTTGTTGACATGAAGACACCGGGCATAACCGTGCGCCCCTTGATAAACCTCCTGAATCGCCACTCTTTCAACGAGGTCTTTTTCGACGACGTACGCGTTCCCAAGGACAGCCTGATCGGGCAGGAAAACAACGGCTGGTACCAGCTAGTCATGGCGCTTGACTTCGAGCGCTCCATGATCGGCACTGCCGCGGTCAACCAGCGTCTGATTGAGGAACTGGCCGAGTATATAATTGAGCTCAAGCGCACGGGCGATCCCCGCGGCAACGACCCTCTGCTGAAAGATGAGCTCGCCGAGGTAGCGGTGCAGAACGAGGTCCTCCGCATGATGTGCTACCGCATCGCCTGGATGTACAGCAAGGACCTCCACCCCAGCTATGAGTCATCCATGTCACTGCTGTTCTGCAGCGAGCTGCTGAGACGCATGGCCAACGTCGGGATGCGCATTCTGGGGCCCTACGGACAACTGGACATGGATTCCAAATGGACCGTCCTCCAGGCGCGGATAATGCGGCTCTATCTGGGCTGTCTGTCCATTGGAGTTGGTGGCGGCTCCAACGAGATCCAGCGGAACATCGTGGCCATGAGGGGACTGGGGCTGCCCAGGAAGTAGGCATCGGACTCACCTAAGCCAAATGGGGGAACACCCGAGGGCAACAGCGTGGATTTTCGATTCAGCGAGCAGGAAGAGGCCTTTCGAAGCGAGGTCGAGGGCTTCATACAAAGGGAACTCCCTCCGGAATGGACGGAACAGAATCTCTATTGGCCCGGAGGATATGGCGCCATACCGGAGTTCGAGGAGACGAACCCCATCGCCCAGCAGTTCAAGCACAAGCTGGCAGAGAAGGGCTGGCTGACCATCTCCTGGCACGAGAAGTACGGCGGGGCAGGGCGATCCCATATCGAACAGGCCATCTTCCACGAGCGCATGAGCTACTATCGAGCACCCGGTGCCGATGTAGGCACGCTGATCTCAGGCCCCACCATCATGCGTTTCGGCAGCGATGAAATGAAGAGAGACTGGCTGCCGAGAATGTCCAAAGGGGAGATACGGTTCTGGCTGGCGTACAGCGAGCCGAATGCCGGCTCTGATCTCTCTTCGATGAAAACGAGCGCTGTGGAGGACGGCGACGATTTCATCATCAATGGCCAGAAGACGTGGAGCAGCGGCGCGCACACGACCGACTACGCCTGGATGGCTGTCAGAACGGACCCCTCAGTCAAGCCACATAAGGGAATCTCGCTGGTCATCGTCGACAACAGGTCGGACGGCATCACAATCAATCCCCTGATAAACATAGTGGGCAACCACTCGTTCAACGAGGTGTTCTTCGACAACGTAAGGGTGCCCAAGCGCAACCTGGTCGGCGAGATGAACCAGGGCTGGTATTACCTCATGGTGGCCCTGGACTTCGAGAGGCTGGTGGTGGCCATAGGGGGATTCAAACGCACGTTCGAGGAGATACTGCGATGGGGCACCGAGACGAGGCACGACGGCCAACCTTTGACAAGTGATCCCTTGATCAAGGACAGACTGGCCGAAATCGCCATCGAGATCGATGTGGCGTACATGCTCTTCTGGCAGACAGCGTGGATGCTCGACCAGGGCCACACCCCTCACATCGAGGCATCCCTGCTGAAGCTGTTCACCACCGAGTTGAGCCAGAGGCTAGCCAGCACCGGGATGGAACTCATGGGACCCTACGCCCAGCTCGACAGAGGTTCCGAACACCTGCCTCTGGGAGGCAGGGTGTGCAGCGGATACCTGGACTGCATATCCGCGCTGGTTGGAGCAGGGACCTCCGAGATCCAGCGCAATATCATAGCTATGCGAGGACTCGGGCTGCCGTGGGCGTGGTGATCTCAAGCGCTGCCCCGGCACTCACGGAATTCGCCGGTTCGTGTAGAACAGGAGGCTGAGAGATGGACCTAGGTTTGAGCGAAGAACAGGAGCTACTGAAGGCTTCGGCCCGCGACTTTCTGCAGAAGGAATGCCCCAAACAGCTCGTAAAACAGCTGGATGAGAGCGACGAAGGCTATTCACCGGAGCTGTGGCAAAAGATGGCGGGGCTTGGCTGGATGGGGCTGCCATTCCCCCAGGAATACGGGGGCGAAGGCGGCAGTTTCCTCGACCTTGCCATCCTTCTGGAGGAGATGGGTCACAATATAGTGCCCGGCCCGTACTTCTCGACCATGGTACTCGGGGGCCTGGCCATTCTGGCAGCGGGGAGTTTGACGCAGAAGAGCGAGTTCCTGCCCAGGGTCTGCAGCGGAATGTTGATCCTCACCATGGCGCTGACTGAGCCCAGTGTCAGATACGATGCGGCAGCAGTCAAGACAACAGCGACCGCCCGGAACGGCGACTATGTCATCAACGGCACCAAGCTCTTCGTTCCCGACGCCAACGTTGCTGATTACCTGCTCTGCGTGGCGAGGACAAAGGAGGATGGTAATCCCGAGGACGGCATCACCGTTTTCATCGTCGATGCCAGAAGCCCCGGAGTCAAATGCACGCTTCTGAAGACCCTGGCACGCGACAAGCAGTGCGAAGTCGTCTTTGACAACGTGACCGTGCCCAGCGAGAACATACTGGGCGAACTGAATCGGGGCTGGCCCGTGGTTGAAGCCGTTCTCGAGAAGGCCACCGTGGCCAAGTGCGCCGAGATGGTCGGCGGAGCTCAGGCCGCGCTGGAAATGGCCGTGGCGTACGCAAAAGAAAGGGTCCAGTTCGACCGGCCCATAGGGAGCTTCCAGGCCATCCAGCACTACTGCGCCAACATGGTGAGCGACGTTGACGGCTCGCGGTTCGTGACACAT
>JAZFSU010000375.1:0-3082 GCA_036446335.1 Dehalococcoidia bacterium
GGCACGACACTTCCTCCGCATTGGAACCTACCGGAGAGTGATGATTCTCAACTGCGAATTCAATTTTGAAGAGTACATACGATGGGATTTTCGCTCGGTCGAAGACTTGAGCTTTCTGTGGCCAGGGTTCTCGGTGGGCGAAGCCGCAACGGCTACGATTCTGGAGCAGGGCTCGAACCCGGACGACTACTATGCGGTCTTCAAGAACTGGGGCAGCCAGCACCAGCTTTGTCAAATCCCGCTACACAACGCTTCAGAGTACGCGCCGGACGGTGATTTTCGCGCCAATCCCCCACTGCGCTTCTTTGCCCGAGCATTGGAGCTGAGTCGGTTCGCCACGACGCAACTGGAGGGCTTCTACCTGGCTGACGAGCGACTGTCGGGGGCCGTCCACGATATTGTGTTCGGTCATTCCACCAGTGTCCCCGACGTTCGGAGGGTTCTTAAACGTCTGAGCATCGAACCCTCCGCTTATATCGACATCTTTCCACGCTATGGCAACACCGTCTCCGCGTCGGTGCCGCTTGCGATTTCTCTGGCCTCACAGGACGGTAGGCTTGACCGCGGACAGCGGGTCCTGCTGCTTGTTCCGAGCGCCGGGGTGAGTATTGGTTTGTGCCAGTTCACCTATTGAAGAGGTGGCCTCGGTACGCAGCGACTGCGCCTTTCTTGATGGGGCGCTTCGTGCCGTCGATGGGGTCGCGAGGTCTTTGCCTGTGGCAAAGCTCCAGGAGGCGATAGCGAATCTCTCCGCCCCACAAGCGAGCATCGCTTATTAGGTTGTGGGTCACGACGTCCCTGACCGACGCGTCGTTCGACCAAGTAGTTGTCTGCACTTGTCCAGGAGAGCAATCGATCCTATGAAAAACAAGATTCCTTGTCCTCGAGAAGTCTCTTAGCCTGCGTCGCGTAGTTGACCTGACCCCCTGAAACGAGTCCGACTTGAGAAGTAGTATTGTGGTCGGATTGAAATCATCAGGAGGAGGTCAGATATGGGTCAGAAGCGATACACAGCCGAGCAGATCATCGGCAAGCTGCGGCAGGCGGAAGTGAGATTGGCAGAAGGCAAGCGGGTAGTGGAGATCGTGCGGGAACTGGGAATCTCTGAGCAGACCTACTACCGGTGGCGAAGAGAATACGGAGGCCTGAAGGTGTCACAGGCCAAGCGGCTGAAAGATCTGGAGCGTGAAAACGGACGCCTGAAGCGGGTGGTGGCCGATCTTACGCTGGACAAGCTGATCCTGGAGGAGGCGGCCAGGGGAAACTTCTGAGCCCCGAGCGTCGGAGGCGCTGCGTGGTGCACGTGCGCCAGAAGTTCGGGGCCTCGGAGCGGCGGGCCTGCCGGGTGCTGGATCAGACGCGGAGCACACAGCGCAGGCAGATGATGCCCCTAGGAGACGAAGAAGCGCTGCGTGGGGATGTCGTCAAGCTGGCCGGCCGGTACGGGCGCTATGGCTACCGTCGGGTAACGGCGTTGCTGCGGGCAGAGGGCTGGCAGGTCAATCACAAGCGAGTAGAGCGGATCTGGCGCCAGGAGGGACTGAAGGTGCCGAGGAAGCAGCCCAAGCGAGGCCGACTATGGCTGAATGATGGATCCTGCATTCGGCTGAGGCCCACGCACCGGGGCCACGTCTGGTCATACGATTTTACGATGGCACGTACGCACGATGGAGGAGCGGTGCGGATGCTGACGGTACTGGATGAGTACACGAGGGAGTGCCTGGCGATCGTGGTAGCGAGAAAGCTAAAGTCCGACGACGTGCTGCATACGCTGGCTGAGCTGTTTACGCGGCATGGGGCGCCCGAGCATCTGCGCTCAGACAACGGACCGGAGTTCACGGCAATGGTGGTGCGCGACTGGTTGAAGCGAGTGGGCGTCGGGACGCTGTTCATAGCACCCGGCAGCCCGTGGGAGAACGGCTACAACGAGAGCTTCAACGGCAAGCTGAAGGACGAGCTGATCAATCGGGAGATCTTCTATACGCTGAGGGAAGCACAGATTCTCGTGGAGCAGTGGCGCAGAGAGTACAATACGATCCGGCCGCACAGTTCACTGGGCTACCGGCCACCCGCCCCGCAAGCCATTCGGCCAAGTGGAACGTGGCTCAGACGACCCGTGCTTCAGGGGCCCGGACCGGCCCCGAGGATTGCGGCTGGACTAACTTAACTTGTGGTAGCGTTCGTGGGGGCAGGTCAGGCGGCTTTTAGCCAGTGGGCCGGGAAGAGTTGGGAGGAAATGTTCGGTGGATTGTTCGGTCTGTTGCCTCAACCCCAAAAACGGCTGATCTGCTAACTAGCTGTAACTTAGTAGGTTGCTGCATGCGCCCGGAGGAATTCGAATCCCCAGCCTCCTGATCCGTAGGAAGGTGCTGCAGGCTTCCCATTGAGCAAGTTGCGTACGTTTCTGGGCGCAGATGGCGCAGGATGCATACTCGCGAACCCCGCAATAGCGCAAGTTGCGCAGGTAAAGTTGGGTGAGAAGTTCGGGGAGTTCGAGTCGCCGCTTCGACAGCCTCACTTCCGCCTGCCGTAGCTTGCCGATGATCTGCTCGGCCGTATATCGCTTCTGTCCCATCTCTGACCTCCTCCTGATAATTTCGATCCGACCACAATACTACTTCTGCCGTCGGACTCGTTTCAGGGGGTCAGGCCACAGCCAGCGTCCGTGGGTGCTGTCACTGTCGCTGGCATTGCTCTGTGGACACAAGATTCAGTCGTCCCCCGGGATATCGAACTTCGGCACCGGGATCTCGGCCACACAACTCGTATCGAGGTTATCTGTTGTTCCCGTCTCGACGAGCGCCGTCATGATCCCGATGGCGCAGTCCGGAAATGGGCTGTGTGACACGCCCGGCATCACCAGGTACAAAGCATTCTGGAGTGTCTTCGCGGCCTGCTCGCCCCAGCGCGCCGGCGTCGCCGGATCGGTCTCGCCGGACAGGATCAACACCGGCACGTCTGAGCGAACAGGGTCGTGAAATCCGGCCGGCAGATCCCCACGAGGCCACTCTTCGCATGCCGCCAGCATGGTACGGATTGGGCCATCGCCGAGGAACGTGCCCCCAGTCTCCGCTTCGATATC
>JAZFSU010000376.1:0-7151 GCA_036446335.1 Dehalococcoidia bacterium
GACCTCACGGAGTGGACGTTCTACCTTCGCCAGGGCGTCAAGTTCCATCACGGCAAGGAGATGACATCGGAGGATGTGGTCTATAGCTTCGACCGGCTGTTCGAACTGGAATCTCCGGGTGCGGGAGCGCTCGGCATGATCGAGGATGTGGTTGCCGTTGACGATTATACCGTCCGCTTCGACCTGAACAGCGGCAGCGCCTTTTTCCCCGATACGCTGGCACTGGTCTACCATGCCAAGATATTGCCCTCGGACGTTGATCCGGCACGCTTTGCCAACGAGACGATCGGGACGGGCCCCTTCATCATGACGGAGAACATAGTGGGCGAACGCACCACCTTCAAGAAGAACCCCAACTACTGGTGGAAAGGTCTCCCCTACCTGGATGAGGTGATATTCATCTATCTGCCCGACCCTCAGGCCCGGCTTGAGGCGCTCAAGGCCGGCGTGGTCGATTACCATCGTTATATGCCTATCCCGGAAATCGCCGAGGTGGAAGCCCATCCCGATATCAGGGCGTCGGTAGTGTCCTCCACGAGCTACATCCACATGGCGATGGATGTGACCGAGCCGCCGTTCGACAACAAGCTGGTACGCCAGGCAATTCAAGCGGTGACCGACCGGGAGGCGATTAACCAGGCAGCGCTGTTGGGGAGAGGCGCCATCGCCTACGACCATCCCATCCCGGCGTTCGACCCCCATTTCAATGCGGAGGCTAAACCCCCGGACTACAACCCCGAGCTAGCCAAATCACTGCTGGAGCAAGCCGGCTACCCGGACGGAATTGACATTACTCTTTATACTTCCACCAATCCCGGGGCGCCGATGCTGGAGATGGCGACGGTAATGAAAGAGAAGGCCGCTGCCGGAGGCATCCGGATCGATCTTCAGGTAATGCCTGAGGCCACGTACTGGTCCGAGGTGTGGCTGGTAAAGCCCTTCTTCACCAGCTACTGGGCTGGCCGCACCCCTGACGCAGCTTTGAGCATCTCGGTCCTGTCCACTTCCGATTGGCAGGAATCTAATTGGGTCAACCCTCGCGCTGACGAGCTAATCATCCTGGCGCGGACTCAGGTCAACCTGGAGGACCGTCAGAAGACTTACGGTGAGCTTCAGGAAATCCTGATTGACGAGGTGCCGCGCATTATCCCGGTGTTCCAGCTGGTAGTGAACGGTATGGCCAACAATGTGCGAGGTCTGGAATCAGAACCGAGCGCCTGGTTCTGGCTCCGCTACGCCTGGCTGGACGACTAGTGACCAGATAAAGGGATTCCAAGGATTATCATGCTAGGGAGCGGAGCGGAGAATCTGGCTTGGCGCTGAGGTTCTCTGCTCCGCTCGGCATGACGCTGACAGTCAACCCCCTTTGGAGGCTGGTAACTGCATGGTGCGTTTTATTGCCAGGCGGATTGGCCTGATTATTGTCACCCTGGTGGTGGTCTCGCTGGCCATCTTCCTTATCACCGAGGTCCTGCCCGGTGATGTGGCGACGATGATGCTCGGGAAGGACGCAACCGAGGCAGGTCTGGCGAGGATACGTGAAGACCTGGGCCTCAATCGCCCCGCCCACGTGCGCTACCTGGAGTGGATAGGTGGTGCCGTGCGGGGCGACTTTGGTGATTCCCTGTATATGGGAGAGCCGATTGCCGACATCGTAGGAAGAAGACTGAATCATTCGGCAATCCTGGCTGTATTTGCGTTTCTGGTCGGGACTCCCGCGGCGGTGGCTGCCGGTATATGGGCCGGCATGCGTGCCAACACCAAGTTAGACCGTCTGGTGAGTATGACCGGCCTGGTGGGAATCTCGGTGCCGGAGTTCGTCACCGGATTACTGCTGATAATCCTCTTCTCTTCGACGCTTCATCTGCTGCCGTCCTCGAGTATCATTCTCCCCGGCACCACCCCCCTGACCAGACCCCAGATTCTAATAATGCCGACACTTACAATAACCGCTGTCCTGTTCGCCTACATCATGCGAATGACGCGAGCCAACGTCATCGAGGTGATGCAGATGGACTACGTGCGCACGGCCATTCTCAAGGGCCTGCCGATGCGGCGGGTCATTCTTCGACACGTGCTCCCGAACGCGATGCTGCCGACGATCACCGTAATCACAGTCAACTTCGGCTGGATGCTGGGCGGGCTCATCATCGTGGAGAACGTCTTTGCCTATCCCGGGATTGGACAGCTGCTGCTGTGGTCGATAAATACTCGCGACCTTCCCTTGTTGGAGGTCGTGACGTTGGTTATGGCCGCGACCTATGCTATCAGTAATCTGGTGGCGGACCTGAGCTACGCGGCTCTCGACCCGCGGGTGAGGCTGGCATGATGATGGTCCGCTCGGGGCTGGTTGCTGCAGGACGAAGCGTCAGGAAGGCTCTCAGTCTGATGCTCCGCACGTGGTCAGGGCGTATTGGCCTGCCGATAGTACTGCTGTATCTCATCCTGACAATCATCGGGCCGGGGTTGTGGCATTGGTTGCCGAACTCTCCAACGGAATTTCAGTACTCGGCAACCAACATCACGGGCTCCCCAGTCCAATATGAGCGCCTGAATGCGTCCCAGCCTCGCGTTGATGTGACTGATGCGTCCCAGTTCAGTGTGGGCGATGTCATCCGCATTGACGATGAACTCATGGAGGTAACGGACATCGGCACCAACACCCTGCACGTGACACGAGGCTACGAGGGTACTGACGCTGCCGCACACCCGGAGCTGCAACAGCTCTTAGCGCCGTCCACTCAGTTTTGGCTGGGCACCGATCAGTACGGACGTGACATCTTGAGTCGGGTGCTGACTGGTGCCACTTCCCTTATCATGACGGCGACCGCCGCCGCCACCCTGAGTATCGTACTGGGAACGGCGGTGGGGATAAGCAGCGGCTATAAAGGCGGTAAGGTAGACGAAGTCGTCATGCGGGTGATGGACGGGCTGATGTCGTTTCCCACCTTGCTGCTGGCCCTCCTGGTGCTGTTTGCTCTTGGACCCAGCAGGGTGAACATCGCAGCCACCATTGGTTTCGTCAGCATGCCAACCATCGCGCGGGTGGTACGGAGCACCACGCTCTCGCTGAAGACGATGGAGTTTGTCCAGAGCGCTCGTCTGCGCGGTGAATCCACAGCCTATATCATCTTCCGGGAAATTCTACCTAATGTCATGCCCGTCATCGGTGTGGAAGCGTCGGTGCGGCTAAGCTACTCGATTCTCTCCGTTGCATCGCTGGGATTCCTTGGTCTCGGTATTCAGCCCCCGTCGCCCGACTGGGGTCTGGCCATTAGCCAGGGTCGCCGATTTCTGATCAGCGCTCCCTGGATCGTCCTGGCTCCAATGGGTGCCGTAGCCTCGCTCGTTATCGGCGCTAATCTTCTCTCCGATGGCATCAGACAGGCTACCAGAATGATCCGAAAGGAAGAAACGCAATGACCGAAAGACGACAACACGACGTCCCCCTGCTGGCGGTGGACCATCTGGCGGTCACCTTCTATACCCCACGAGGTACCTTCCGTGTGGTGCGTGATGTATCATTCACTATCCAACGCGGCGAAGTCCTCGCACTGGTCGGGGAGACGGGATGCGGGAAGTCCATCAGCGCCTTCGCTATCGTGGGATATCTCCTGCCTTTCCATCCGGGAGAGTCCCGCATAGAGGGCTCCATCCTTTTCGAAGGCAGGGACCTTACCCAGATGACAGCCGCGGAACTCCGGCAGATACGTGGCGATCGCATCGCCATGGTGTACCAGAACCCGAGCACATCGCTGAATCCCACGATGCGGGTCGGTGCGCAGATGGAAGAGGTGCTGCGGGAGCATCTCGCTCTTGACGCACCGAAGGCCCGACAGCGGGTGGCGGAGCTCTTTGACAGCGTGGGCCTGGCCGAGCCGGAGCACATGGGCCAGCGCTATCCCCACCAGCTTAGCGGCGGCATGCAGCAAAGAGTGATGATCGCCATGGCGCTGGCCTGTGATCCAGACCTGCTCATCATGGATGAGCCCACCACAGGTCTCGACGTTACCACCCAAGCGACTATCCTCGACCTGGTGGCCGACCTGAAGCAGCGTGTGAACGCGGGCATCCTGTTTGTCAGTCACAACCTGGGTACAGTCGCGCGTGTCGCTGACCGAGTGGCGGTGATGTATGCCGGCCAGACTATCGAGGAGGCGCCAGTCAGAGAGCTGTTCAAGAACTCAAGGCATCCCTACACCACGGGGCTCCTGCAGTGCGTTCCACAGTCCCTCACAGAAGGAGGGACGGTCACCAGACTCCGCAGCATCCCCGGCGGCACCTACGCTCCTGAAGAAACCAATGCCCAGGCGTGCCTTTTCGCGCCTCGCTGCCCGATGGCGCAGGGCCCATGTCACACGCGCGCGCCCGACATGATGGACGCCGGGGACAGCCACCAAGCACGCTGCTTCTTATGGAAAGACGTCCACAAGGAAATGTGGGGCGGGCTGGAGCTGCGAGGTGATGATCACCGTCAGAGCGCTGAGCCGGTACTGACAGCAGAAGGCCTGCAGCGGTTCTTCGGTCAATGGCAGCGCAAGTATCTGTTCTTCGGTCCACGGGTGCGACCTCCGGTACGAGCGGTCACGAACATCGACTTCGAAGTCGGAGCCGGGCGGACCCTTGGCATCGTGGGGGAGAGTGGGTGCGGCAAGACGACCGTAGCACGGTTAGTGGTTGGGTTGACTCCGCGGCAGCGTGGCGAGATTCGGCTGCACCACGAAGAACTCGCCCCTCAGGTTGAAGGACGGACACATCAGCAGCGCGCTGCGATGAGGATGGTGTTCCAGAATCCGACAACGTCATTGAATCCGAAGCGTGCCGCCCGCCATGCGATCGTGCGGTCGCTACAGAAACTCGCCCGACTGAATCGGAAGGACAGCACCGAGCGTGCCGCCGAACTAGCACGCTCGGTCAGACTGGAGCCTGCCTACCTCGACCGGCGGCCCGACGAACTCAGCGGCGGCGAGCAACAGCGGATAGCACTGGCAGCTGCATTCGCCGGCGACGCCGATCTGATTGTTGCCGACGAGGCTGTTTCAGCCCTGGATGTCTCCGTCCAGGCCCAGGTACTCAAGCTACTCGAAGACCATCAACACGAGCGAGGAATCTCGTATATCTTCATCTCGCATGATCTGGGCGTTGTTCGCTATATCTCCGATGACATCCTGGTGCTCTACGCTGGTCATGTGGCTGAATCTGGACCGGCCGAATGCGTCTTGAATGCACCGTCGCATCCGTACACAGAGGCGCTTCTTTCTGCTGCGCCCGTGCCCGATCCGGACGCCGTTCCTACCCGCATCCGACTCCCTGGCGCCGTACCAACCCTCCGTGAGCGCTTCCAGGGCTGCTTCTTTGCCGGACGCTGTCCCCGCAAAATGGGGCCTGTTTGCGACCAGGCTCCGCCACTCGCGCGTACCGGGCCAGACTCACCCAGCCACGTCATCTACTGCCACATCCCGATCGAGGAACTGAGTGCAGTGCAGCTAGAGCACGCGGCCTGATCCGAACAGCACGTCAGTATCGTTTCAGGCAATGGCCTGTCATTCCCCCGGCTACGGAGCATCTGGCAACAGTGCATCCACACCGTCTTCTTGGACCTGCGCCGTACCGTCCATTCCACACAATCGACTGGTTTGTGTGATGCGAGTCCAAACACTGAGCATGAAGATGATTTGTGCAGCACAGACCCGCGCGACATTGCATGAGCCACCAGGACTCGACAGAGCCCCACCACCGATGGTAGCATCGAGCAGACTGCCGGCTGAAGCAAGCATGGTCCAAGGAGCGCGAGGTCTCAGTCGAACGTGTGGAGAGGGTTGGCTATGGTGCGGGTATATGCAGACATGGTAGCCGATCTCTTCCACCCGGGCCATGTCGAGTTCCTGAAGCAGATCCGGGCTCTGGGCAATTATCTCCTGATTGGCGTAAATGCCGACGACGTCCTGGTACGCTACAAACGCAGACCCATCCTGACGATGCAGGAAAGGGTAGCCATGGTCGCGGCTTGTCGTTACGTCGACGAAGTGCTGCCCAACGCTCCGATGCGGATCGACCGCGCGTGGATAGACAAGCATGACATTCAGCTGGTAGTCCACGGCGATGACTTTCCACCCGAGCGATTGCGGTATTACTATCAAGTACCCATCGAGATGGGCATTTTCCGTACCGTCCCCTACGCAGAGGGCATCTCAACCTCAGACATCATCCGTCGAATCGTTGAGAGGCAAAGCGAGTCCGAAGAAGCCCTGAGAAACGAGCCGTAACGAGACAGCAACGAGAGAAGCAGCTCCTCGAGGACAGGGCCGAGATTGAACAAGCTCTGAGGGAAGTGATTAGGGAAAAGTCCACTGCGTCAAGCCTTACGGACGAGTTCCCGCTTGCGATCAGTGAGGAGATCAAGTGGTGGGGGCGTTTCTCTGAGCTGCACGAAGGCAGAGGTGGCTTCCCATCTCGTGTCGTACAGGACTTCATCCAGATCGTGGCAGAGGACGATGGAGGCGATTCTGGCGACTGCGGATGGCCAGTTGGCGGCGGCTTTGAAGATGGCCCATGGCATAGCCAACCAGTGCGATGAATGGAGCATGCCTGGGCCGCCCCCATACGCGGGGGATGGCCAGTCGGACGTCGCTGATGTACTTGGGGAGGTTTGAGGAGCTGTCAAGGTGTGTATTGCGAGCCTGAGAAAGACGAACCTTTCTTCTCCGGCCACACATCCTTGACCTTCTCCCGTCTTCAGATTGTCAGACTGAAGATCGGTTCAAAGGTTCTGTCTATTGTACGGTCGCGCCCACGGCGCTGGACTTGAACCACCCTTCAGCGCCCCACGGACAAAGTCGTCACGAAAGCTCTACCTATTGGACCCCTGGCTCCACCAATGGGGACCCGAACCTTTCGCCGTCTGCTGCGTACGAGTCCAGCACTCAATTCTGGACACGGGCTGCTCAGCGTACCCGAAAACAGACCACATCGTCTCTTGACACGCCCCGGAGCGGCATTCCTCGAGTGCAAAATCCCCACGGACCGCGGCCTTGACACACCTGCCGCACACCAATAGACTATGGGCACCGCGTCGCCACGGAGGCGTACGCCACGAAACACCCGGGATGCCACCATGACCGCACCGGAGAGGCAATCCGTTGCACCGACAA
>JAZFSU010000377.1:0-3105 GCA_036446335.1 Dehalococcoidia bacterium
CGCCGAGGGGCAACACGATGAGATGTTCGACGAAGAGTTTTGGGCCCAGCTCCGCGCACTCTATGATGCCAATCCCGGTCTGCGGAGTGATTTCGACGTCAATCTCGACCTGCGCATCGGTTGCCCGGCAGGCTTCGAGAAAATCCACGTAGCTCCCTATGGTCACGTGACCGGGTGCTCCATGAATCCGGTTTCCTTCGGCAATGTTCGAGAAACGCCTCTGCGCCGGATCGTCGAGAGAATGCGCCGGTTTCCCCACTTTGCAAAACGACATCCCAGTTGTATTGTCGCAGTAGACCAAGAGTACATCCGCGACTACATGGATTATGCAGAGCGATTTGAGTCCACTCCGTATGCGGTAGAACTCAATCCGAAGTATTCGGAGCGAGCAGGATGATCCTTTCTCAAGCGGACGCTCAACCTCCGGACCATACGCGTCGCGAGGGGACTGTTTGCACACTTGCGCTCTGTCTGATTCTATCGCTCGTCATATCGGCGGCCTTTGCGCTCTGCCGGGCAGAAGTCAAGACCGGCTTTCACAGGGCGTGCCTGAACCGTTTCTCTGATATTGGCCAGTTCGCACTGCCCAGGGTGTACGACACGCTCGATGATTGCCACCCCTTCCTGTCCCATTACGCCAAGCGCAATCATACTTTCGCGCCCACAATGGTTGTTCTTCTCGTCAAGGTAGGTCTCTCATTCGAGATGGCCGTCAGCGCCGTCAGTCTTGTCTACCGCTGTTTCTTCGGAATCGGCATCTCATGGCTCGTCTTTGCCGTAACTGGCAGACGCGGAATCGGCCTGCTCGGTGTGTTTCTGGCCTACGGGCTCCCGTACAACGTCATCGTATACGGCTGTACGCCAGACCTCTCCGCAATCACCGGCGTGTTTGCCATCAGCGTCTTCCTGGTAGCCGTCTCCCTTTGCCTGTTGGGATTGCGGAGGTCGTCTCTTGTTGTCTGGCTGTTTCAGCTCTGGGTCCATCCGATCACGTTCGTCTGTTGGGCCCCCGTGTTTCTGGCCCTCTTTCTCACTGCGCGCAACACACGGAGGACCTCCAGCAGATTATGGAGCCTCTATCTCGTTGTTCTGGTCTGTGGTCCGCTCGCCACCGGGCTGATCGCGGGTCTCCTCGAACGGGCATCTCTGCTCCCCTTTCGTGGTGACGAATACTACTGGGCGCTGGTTCGCGTCAAGACGTACCACTCCGTCTTCCTGTTCACGTCCAAGTACGCGGCGCCGCTGCAATACCTCTCTCAAGTGCTGGCACTGCTGCTGCTGGCCCGCTCCCGCAAAGGGTCAGACTCCCCGCTCGTTAGACTCAACATGCTCACGGGCTGCCTGGGATTGGGCATCGGACTGATGTACATCGCCACCGTTGAGACCCACTTCTCCGTCCTGGCCAACATGTGCCTTCCCCTGCGCTTTGAGGCGGTGATGTATCCCCTGCTCGTTGCCAATGTTCTGCATGTCGTGTGTTGCTCGAGTGGGGAACGGACTGGAGAGAGGGTCTTTGCCGCGACCTACGGTGCCCTACTATTGTTTCCATCCGTGATGCCGTTGTTTTGGGCGGCCGCATGGGCCGCAGGCATCGCCTGGTTTCAAGGGCAGCGACGGCACGCCACGCTCTATCTCATGGCCGTGATTCCGGGAATCGCACTGGCCTTGTTGTACCTCGTCACAGCACCTTCAGAGGACACCTGGCTGCTGGCCAAGCTTGCCTACACGATGAGCTTCGTCAAGGGACTGTTGTGGTTGGTTATCGCCTTTGGCGTGAGCCTCCGGATCACACACCTGGGGCAGAGGGCCTTTCACGTCGTCGCATGGGCTGCCGTACTCCTGATACCCTCACCGAACTGGATTCTCCGGTGGCAAACATTGGCTCAGGAGGTGTCGGCGATCGTCCACAATCTTCCGGTATCGTCTCCCACGAAGAAGGCGTGTGATTGGATCAACGCCAACATCCCCGCCGGGTCTACCATTCTGGTCGCCCCGAAGCTGTACTTGCACTACGCTACGCATGTCAAGACGTCGATCGAGCTGGAGCTGGTAGGGTTTTTCATATATGCGCCGGCCACGGCGAAGAGTATTGCCGAGGAAGTCAACCGGCTCTATGGAGTGGACGTACTGGAGGTGGCCCGCCGGCACCAGCGCCTCAGGCTGAGTGACGAGGATTGGTATCGTTTGCGCCGCGGCATAGTGGATGGAAGTCATCCCGCCAAGGGCGACTTTCAGTATGTGGGAGAGCCTGCCGGCATGACCCCCGCCGACAGTGGCGTGATCGTCTTCCAGAATGAGTTCCTGCGCGTATACTCGCTCGTTACTGAAGACCCGCGCACGGTGGATGAACACCACGAAGACGAGCCGCAGAATGGACCGGGCGGCGTCTGACCTGTCCGAACAGACGCTTGGCAAGAAAGAGGACAAGGAATTGGCCCGATCGCACAATCGTGGATCGGGCCAATCGCTGGAATCCGCCTACGACCACGGGAGATCCTGATAGGGCCATCCCATGAACGACGCCAGGATGTTGTACACGATTGTCAGTAGGAACTGCATGGCTCATCTCCTTATATGGACAAACGGCGAGGAGCTGTACTTCATAGCAAAAACACCGCATCCGGCGATACAAACCGCCGGGTAACCGCCTCTCCCGGCCTGCAGCGTTCGTCGTCGCCGACCGGCAAGGTGGCCGTGCTGACTCATGTCAGGCTCGGATTCTTGATTCGCTTTCAGCATGGCCACAAGCCTCGTCACACGCGACAGCCTCGATCGGGGGCGGTTGCCACACGGAGAATACCCTCGTACCAAACCGGGTGTTCATCCTTCGCGGCCAGGAGAACGCCCAGATAGTACAGCCTCCACTTGCGAACATTGGGGAAGGCTCTCGGAGCGGGGATCCTCACTTCCTCACAGAAGCCGATGAAGGCTGCCGTATCCAGGCCGGTCAGGTATTGCCTCAGTTCATGCTGGTCCATTAGTTGTGTTGACATCGCATTCGCCCCTTTGCTGATCCGGCCGCCTTCGTGAGGCCGGCTGACTGCGGGACACCCTCAATCCGCAGCACCCCCATTCAGCTTCCATGCCAGCCGACCGGCGGGCCTG
>JAZFSU010000378.1:0-3412 GCA_036446335.1 Dehalococcoidia bacterium
GCGGGAATCAGGTGCCGCAGGCAGACGTGGCAGTTCAGGGCAGCCGCTGCGCCAATCGCCACGAGGCTCCTTGTCGTGGCTGCGAGGATGTCTACGGTCTCCCCGTGAAGGCAGTCCTGCGCCGATCCAGCGGCCTGCTTATTGTCCTGTTCCATCGAGTCCTCCTGTTCCGGTCTCTCATTAACTAGAGACGAGAGAACGGCAGGAAAAGTTACACTCGGGATTCGACGGAGCGGGAAAACCGCGGTCTCAACGTAGAACGGACATCGCCAGCAGTGGTTCACGTGCTATACGGCCGGCGGGGCTTCTTCGGGTGAGTCGAACCTGCGACGGGACCCCGGCTCAAGCTAATGCGTAGTGGATTTAAGCTGGCAGGAGAGGACGCCGTCCTCGTTGTAGAACTGCTCGCACTCAGCGCGGCAGATTTCAGCGAAACGCTTCCGTGCCCGGTGCAGGCGGACCTTCGTTGCGCCCAACGAGCTACCCATCACCTCAGCAACCTGCTCGAGCGGCAGGCCCTCAAGGTCGTGCAACACTAACGCGACCCTGTACTGAGCCGGCAACTGGTCAGCGTTGTCGCGGATGGCATTCGCCGATTCGGTACTGTCCAGTTCCACCGATGGAGAGGGGGTATCGGATGGGACAGTTTCGGCGTCCTCTATTGGAATCCGGACGGTGCCCTTGGCGCCGCGGCTGGCTGAGTTGCGAAGAAAGTCCAGAGCGGTGTTGGTGGCAATACGGTAGAGCCAGGACGGAACACTGCCGGGACGTTTGAGGTGCGGGAGGTTCTTTTGGACCTTGAGGAACGTCTCTTGCGTCAGGTCCTCGGCGTCTAACGGGTTTTGGACCAACCGAAGGATGACGCGGTAGACCTTCCCACGATAGCCTTCGTAGAGGGTGTCAAACGTGTCTACCATAGGTGCGACCGCCTCTTCGCGCAAACTAACCATTAAGTGCTCGGCGTTACTTGCTGCTGAGGTTCAGCCTCGTCTATCCGTTACCAACCACTTGGGTGCATTCTGCTCTGTGAGCTAGCGGATGTCAATTGGCCTTCGGAGAACCCTGCTCCAAATGGTTCTTGGAGCGTTGACGCCCGCCACTTTGGCTCAGCAATCTGATCACTCTGTGTCGCTGCTCTTTGACCGGCAACCTGTCCAGGTACTTCCTTCCGGCGGGCACTCATCTCCCGCCCTTCGCCCGAGACCTGGGCCGGCAGCGTGAAGTGAACGCCACCGTTCAGCTAGACCGTACGCCCGCGGCAGACCGCTGTCAAGGTACCGAATTGGCCAGGACCGGCCACAGATGGTCGCCGGGTGCTATCACTACCATCGTGAAGAACGAGGCCTACACCGGCGCCCTGGTCTGGGGTCGGAGAAGCGTGACCGAAGCCGTGAAGGTCGAAGACGCGTGGACGCCCATTATCGATCGAGAGACATTCGCAGCCGCCAACGCCGGCAGCGAGAACCCTTGACCTGACCCCCCGTTCTTGTGGTCGGTGAGAACGACGACAGAACTCACGAAGCCACACTAGTCCGTGAAGTGAATCTCCTGGATCGCTACTCCATGGGACTTCAGCGCCTGGCAAAGACACTGGGAATCACTCAGCCAAGAGCCATAGCACTGGTCCACCACCTCAAGCTCAGAGAGGATGAGGCTAGCTACCGCGAGTTCCGCATTGGCGGGATCCTCCACAAGCGCTACAGCTCCAAGGCGCTGGAGCAACTTCAACAAGCCATGACATCTCTGGATTCGGCCGATGTGTGGCAGGAGTATCGGACGGACCTCGCCACTCGAAGAAAACCCGGAGGACGTTGACACCTGTCCCCAGTGAGACTAGAATCAGGGTGTCGGCTGACCTAGTGTCTTGACACCCTGATTCATTTCTAAACCCCTCAGCGGGGACGGCTTGCCAAGCGTGGTAGGCCGTGCAGGGCTCGAACCTGCGACACCCTGATTAAAAGTCAGGTTGTCCTTTTGCCAGAATTCAGGGCGCCCTCGAAGCTGGAATCGGCAAGAAACCTATTCGATTTTCAACTAGTCAGGTTGACACCGTCTGGAAAGTCAGGTTGACAACCTTCCCAGAGATACATGAAGCCCTGAGATCTCTCAGGGCCACTATATAATGATACTACAGTTTACCATCTCCTGTCAAAATCCGTAGGTAGCGCGTGCCGTCCTCGGTCAAGCTGGGCCAGCATTCAAAGATAATGTCTCTTATCTTTCGGTATACCGAAACACGTGGCGAGGGGAAGTCTGCAATTCACGAAGAGAGACAGGCGCTAGCCTGCCTCTGATAGGCACAGAAACGCGGGGAAGGGAAAAGCAGTGGGAGAGCATGGTGGGCCATCTTGGTCTCGAGCCAAGGACTACCAGCCGCCCGCTCCAGTGGCTATCCGGTCGGCTGGAACATCGGGAACACTAAGATTATGGGTGGTACGTCGTTTGGGGGCAGGTCATATCTTGAGGAGTTGGCGGCCCGACAAACGAGGAGTGACCGGGGTGCCTCGGCGGGCGACACAGGTCGAACTCACGACGCCGCCATGACACCCGGAGGCCAGCCCGGTGTGCCCGAGAAACTGGCGGATAGGACTATCAGCTAGGCGACGTGCCTGCAGCGACTCTAGGTATCGAGTCGTGGACCGCGGGCCGCGCTCCAGGAGTCTTGACCAGCAGACCTGCGGTGCGACTTCGGCAGATGGCCCCGGCCAGCCGCACTCCGCCTCACCAGAAGCCCTGCTGATCTCCGGGGAAGACTGGTCATTCAAGGCGTTCAGTACCTCCGGGCGATTCAGGGTGATGACAGCTATGTTGCCCTTCTTCTCGTAGGTCAACGTTCCGTACATGGCCTGCCTCCTTTCTCGATCGACTCGCATCGAGGAGCGTCTACGCCCCCGGAATCTCCCTGTGCCTGAGAGCCCTCTCCGGCGACGGCTGAATCTTCACTTCCGGCCCCCTCTCGAAACCGCACCTCGTCCAAGGCTGCATCTGCCGTCGGAGGCGCGGCCAGAATACGCGCCGGCTGTCCGCGGGAGGTTCATTGTAGGCGGCCGGTTGCCAACTGTCAATCCTGGGCCGCCTCTATCATCCGCAGACGTAATACGCGCGAAACACGCCGGAAATCTGAAGGAAACACGAGCCCGGTAGGATGTGCATGGTGGGTCCGGCGGCAGGGCAGTTTTGGCACTGGAAGACTGGCTGGCGCCGTGTTGCCAGGGAAGATCATTGGGAGGAATGGGCGCTATCATGGAATCAACCGGTAACTGCCGGAGTACGGCCACTCTCCGGTCGGGCGGCAAGGGCAGCGCGGGCAGCTGCCTTGACATGCCCTTGGAGCGTCATCCGGCCGCTGGCAGGATTGCGGCGGTACTGTTGCGCCGCGCCGCCGGGATGGGCCCGACGCGGCTCAGCCAGA
>JAZFSU010000379.1:0-7073 GCA_036446335.1 Dehalococcoidia bacterium
AAGATGGGCTTCTCCATAATCACCGGCGGCGGGCCCGGTGTGATGGAAGCAGCCAACAAGGGCGCCCTGGATGCCGGGGTCACTTCAGTGGGACTGAACATCGAGCTCCCTGAGGAGCAACCCAGCAACCCCTACACCACGAAGTCCCTGACGTTCGGTCACTTCTTCGTGCGCAAGATCATGCTGGTCAAGTACGCTACCGCGTTCATCATCATGCCCGGCGGACTCGGCACGCTCGACGAGCTGACAGAAGTGCTGACTCTGATGCAGACCGGCAAAGCAAAACCGTTCCCCGTGATTCTGTTCAGGAGCGAGTACTGGAAGGGATTGCTGGACTGGCTGCATGAGGCGGTCCTGGCCCAGGGGTTCATATCTGAGGAGGATTTCGACCTCCTCAGGGTGTGTGACGACCCTGACGCGGTCATCGAGACAGTCCAGAGATGGCACGTAGGCCAGGAGGTCTTCGGCAGAAAGGCCGTGGTCCGGTACTGACGTTCCCGGTCGTTGGGGGATCCTGCTTCAACCGCTCGCCGGGAGCTGGCGGGCCCCGTCCTTCCCTACATTGAATGCGTCCGGCTGTGCCCACGTCGCACTTGCGAGAACGCGCGCCGCACTGCTCCCCTCCGAAACGAGTCTGTGACCGCACGCGAATCGTCCTGTTACTATTTTCCCCCCGCCGAGTACCGGAAATGACCATTGTGGACCGTGCCACACCTATGCTAGTGTTCAAGTATAGCGATCGAATTGCGAGTTGGACGTGCGACCAGCCCACAGGGGACGATCACCCCAAGAGGATCGGGATCAAACGCTTGATGGTGAGATACGTGGGTCCCAGCATTTCCGCGGAGGACGAGGAGGCAGCTCTTGACGGACCATACCGTGAGTTCCATCGAAAGTCTGAGGCTGGATGTCGACGGCCAGGGAGTTCATTACCTGAAGGCAGGATCAGGCCCTCCCCTCGTCCTGCTGCATGGCGGCACCAGCGATTCCCAGGACTGGACAGAGACGCTAGATGCGCTCTCCCATTCATATACCGTCTACGCCCCGGACATGATTGGCTACGGCCAGAGCGACAGTAGCAAGGACAGCTACTGCCTGTCAGACTTCGTCGCGTTTACACAGCGATTTATCCAGAAGCTGGAGCTTGCTCACCCGGCACTGGTGGGGCATTCCCTGGGAGGCAGGATCTGTCTGGAACTCGCTCTCCGCCACCCGGAGCTGTTGCACAGCCTCGTCCTCGTTGACACGGCTGGCTTCGGCAGACTTGCCTGGTGGGGGACTCTTCTTGCCGCCACGGCATTCGGAGTACGACGGTTCCTCAGACGCCCACAGCCATTTCCCAAGTTGGCAAGAGAGGAAGGCGAGGACAGGAGCTGGAGGTGCGACGACAGGCTGCCATCGCTCAAGCTGTCCACACTTGTGGTGTGGAAACGTCGCGACCCCTACTTCTCACTGGCCGGAGCCCTCAAGGCAGTGAAGCTTATACCGAAAGTGCGCTTGGAGGTGTTCTCCGGCTGGGGACACGCCCCACACAAGGCGCAGCCGCTAGCTTTCAACAACCTGCTTCTGGAGTTTCTGGACAACAATCAGCCTCATCCGAGCAACCGACCCCTTTTCTAGAGCCTACTGAACTCCCGCTGTTGGAATCCGGCCTCGTTGCGCCTCTTAGGCGCCGCGGGCAACGACAATTGCAGCTACCCAGGGCCCGGACTCGCTGACCGGTCATCGGGAGCGCCCCTCAGAAACAACCTTCGGAGTAGTTGCGTTTCGAGACCGCTTGGCCTATAATCAGGCACCCGCACCTGACGAGGCGTTTCCCAAGGGATTCCCTCGGAATCAGGTCGATGGCCTGTTGGGCCACTCGAACGCAAGAAGGAGGTTCTCCTATGCCAGAGAAAGGCAGAGCAGCTGTCTACACCGAGTTCGGCAAGCCCATGGAAATCAGAGAGTTCCCGGTGCCCGAACCCGAGCCGGGAGCCATCCTGATCAAGATATCGAGGGCCAGCATTTGCGGCTCAGACCTTCATATGTGGCGCGGTGACGTCAACCTGACGCTACTGGGCGCGCCTCTCCCGGCGATTCTGGGCCACGAGATGGCAGGAACCGTCGCCAAGCTCGGGGAGGGCGTGCTCACCGACTCGGCGGGTCAACCGCTCGCAGTAGGCGACAGGGTAGTCTACCGCTACTTCTTCCCCTGCGGCAACTGCCACGCATGCATGACGGGAGACGATGCCGCCTGCCCCATGGCATCCCTCGCCGTGGTGACCTCCTGCGAGGAGCCACCCCACTTCTTTGGAGGCTTCGCTGACTACTACTACCTACGCCCCAACCACACCATCTTCAAGATACCTGACAACGTCACAGATGACATGGCGGCCCCTGTTAACTGCGCTCTCTCCCAGGTAGTCTATGGCCTGGAGAAGGTGAATTTCAGCTTTGGGGAAACCATTGTGATACAGGGCGCAGGCGGCTTGGGCCTGTACGCCACAGCCCTGGCCAAGGACATGGGAGCGGACAAGGTCATAGTCATCGACCAGATCGACGAGCGGCTCAAGCTGGCGAAGGAGTTCGGCGCCGACGAGCTGATCGATCTCCGAGAGATCACTACCCCCATGGAAAGAATGTTGAGAGTCAGGGAGTTGACCGGAGGCTGGGGAGCGAACGTGGTGGCCGAGCTGGTGGGTTCCCCCGAAGTCGTCTCTGAAGGCCTTAGCATGCTGGGCAACGGCGGGCGCTACCTCGAAATCGGCAACATCAGTCCACTCATGACATGCGACTATAACCCAGCTTCGCTGGTGATGAGCAACAAGAGCATAGTCGGCGTCATGTTCTACACCGCCACCGCAATGAAGAAAGCCCTTGACTTCCTGAGCAGGGCCAAGGACAGGTATCCCTTCGAAAAGCTCCTGTCTCACTCCTATCCGTTGGAGCAGATCAACGAGGCTCTTGCGGATCAGGACAAGGGAGCGACCTGCAGATCCGCCATTGTGCCCTAGGCCTGGCCTGACTCCGTCAATTGAGGGACGAGGACAGCGCGGACACCGCCTCGTGCCCCGCCGGGCGACCGCGCTTACTATTGATGAGCAAGGAAGGAACCTGACGTGGTCGAATACACTGACGCCCACATGCACCTGGCAGAGAAGCACGGCTTCGGCCATTCCCAGCCATATCTCCGCGTGCTCCAGTTCCTCATGACGACAGAGCAGGCGGAGATGGTGGCCAAGCTGCCGGGATCAGCCGAGGAGGTGGCAGCGAGCACGGGGTTGGAACCGGCCGCTGTGACGGACAGCCTGGAGGTGCTTCATCGCAAGGGCGTCATCGTCCCCAGCGACTACAAGACCAGCGACCGGTACATGTTCTGCAAGTACGCCGAGCGACTCTGGGAGGTCACCGAGTCCCTGATTGGACTGGACCTGTACACCGAGCAAGAGACTGAGGAGCTGTTTCGCCTGTGGGAGGCCTGGAAGAAGACCGACTACGCGGACATGACTGCCGAGCGGTGGCACAACCTCAAGGCAATGGGAATAAACGGCCTCAGGATCGTGCCAGCCTACAAAGCCATTGAGGGACACTCAGATGTCCTGCCCCACGAAGATCCGAGGGGGATTGTTCGGGTTCAGCCGCTGATCACGGTTGTCTCCTGCTCCTGCCGGAAGCACAAGAAGATGATAGATGATCCGTGCCGGAAATCGGATGCGGACGCCAATTGCCTGCAGTTCGCCAAGTCGGCGGAGTATTCCCTGAGCAGGGGACACGGACGGCGCATATCGGTGGATGAAGCGCTCGCCATCGTGGACAAGAACGAGGAGGACGGCCTGGTCCACCAATGGATGAACCACGCCAAGATCGAGGCGGCCAAGCCATATGCCCTGTGCAGCTGCTGCAGATGCTGCTGCACTATCTGGCATGCCGCGGACATACGGCAGGTACCGAACGATGAAGTGTTCGCCAAGAGCCGGTATGAGGCCCGAATCGATGTGGACCTGTGCGACGGCTGTCAGGATTGCGTGGACCGATGCCAGTTCGACGCCATTGAGATGAGGATGGGGGAGGGCTCCAGGCGCCTGAAGGCGCATGTCGACCCGGACAAGTGCTGGGGATGCGGAGTCTGTGCCCTGGTTTGCAAACCAAAGGCCCTGAGAATGCACCTGGTGAGACCGCCGGAGCACATCCCCGCCTGACACCGGACCGGCAACCGTCGGCAGGCACTACGCGCAGAACACAATACCGAACCACGAGTCTCCAAGAGGCAAGAGAAGCGCGATGGCAGAGATCAGAGAGGCTGTGCTGGTTGACTACGCCCGGACCCCGTTCGGCATCGCCAGCAGGAAGAAGCCAGGATTCTTC
This sequence comes from Dehalococcoidia bacterium, assembly GCA_036446335.1. GTDB lineage: Bacteria > Chloroflexota > Dehalococcoidia > SZUA-161 > SZUA-161 > JAZFSU01. The sequence goes on from JAZFSU010000379.1 coordinate 4,348, forward strand.
GCGGAGAGGCGGGCTGATGACCTCGCCGCCATAGTGATCGAGGAGCTGCTGCGACGAACCGCGATCGACCCCGCTTCAGTCGAAGAAGTCATCATCGGGGCGGTGAATCAGGCCGGGGAGCAGGCGAGTCCGGGGAGGAGCATCGGCCTGATGACTTGCCCCGTGGATGTCGCCGGGCTGAGCATCGATCGCGCATGCGGCTCAAGCATGACGAGCGCCCACATTGCCTGCATGGCCATTCAATTGGGCATGGGAGATACCTACATTGCGGGCGGTATGGAGAGCCACTCTCACTTCCCGACCCCACTGATCACCGAGGACTCGGACCTTGCCGCGCTTGCGGAGGAATATGCCGCCACGCGCATGCAGCCCAACGCGAGGATCTTTGAGAAGGTCGATATCATGGCCGTCGTCAGTATGGGCCTGACCGCGGAGAAGCTGGCCGACACGTACGACATATCCAGGGAAGAGCAGGACCAGTGGGCGCTGAGGAGCAATCTCAGAGCAGCAGCGGCACAAAGGGAAGGAAAGCTCAAGAACGAGATTATCCCTGTGGAGGGCAAGCTGCCTGACGGGACCGTGAAAGCAGTTGACTATGACCAGGGTGTGAGGCCGGATTCACGGATCGAGAAGATCCGCAGTCTCCCTCCTCTCTACAAGCCGGACGGAACGATCTGCGCGGCAAGCGCCTCCGGTGAAAACGACGGGGCCGCAGCGGCAGTACTCATGTCAAAGGATAGGGCAAGGGCGCTCGGGTTGGTTCCTATGGTCACCGTGCGGGGAATGGCCTGGGTTGGAGTAGACCCCAGCATAATGGGCTATGGCGCTGTGGCGGCATCGAAGAAGGCTCTGGAACGAGCCGGTCTATCGGCAGATGACATCGATCTTGTTGAGGTAAACGAAGCATTCGCCACGCTGCCCCTGGTGCAGATCAAGGACATGGGGATAGACCCTGAGAAGGTGAACGTCAATGGGGGCGCCCTCTGCATCGGACATCCGACCGGGGCGAGCGGGTTGCGAATTCTTGGCACCCTGGCCTACGAGATGAATCGTCGAGGAACCAGGTACGGCCTGGCGGCCATATGCGGCGCCTGGGGAGCAGGAACAGCGACTGTTGTTGAAAGAGAAGATTACTGGGAAGGGCGCCGCGCCTTCCTAGGCTAGACGGGCGCCCGCTCCGGCTTTTCATGGGCAGGCCTGCTCGCGGAGATGACTGATGCTGAATAAAGTGTACGACAGTTTCGATGAGGCGGTCGCCGACATACCGGACGGCGCTTCGATCGCCGCAGAATGCTGGGGCATACCCGGCTCCGCTCAGAACCTGATCGCCGCTGTCAAGAGGAAGGGCGCCAAGGACCTGACCCTAATCACACACAACTTCGTTCCCATCCCGGTCATGAGCGAGGACGAGCTCACCACAGTATCGGCGCTCCTCCCCCGACTCAAGAAGCTGATAACCTCTGTGGTCGGTATTCAGCAGCTCGGCGCCGGAGCCTTCGTCAAGGAATACGTGGAGAGAGGACTGGAGGTAGAGCTCACCACCCACGGCACCCTGGCTTCCAGGCTATATGCCGGCGCAGCGGGCCTGGGCGGCTTCTACAACCCCGTCGGCATAGGCACGGTCATAGAGGAAGGGAAAGAGAAGAGGGTTGTCGACGGCAAGGAGTACATCTTCGAGACGCCCATAAGACCCGACTATGCCCTCATCAGGGGCCACAAGGCGGACAGGCTCGGCAATCTGGTCTACGAGGGCACCTTCAGGACCGACCAGCCGATAATGGCGGTTGCGGCCAGGGTCACTATAGCTGAGGTGGACGAGATCGTCGAGGTAGGCGAAATCGATCCCGAGCACGTGGTGACCCCTGGAATATTCATCGACCGTATCGTCAAGGTCCCGGAACACGGACTTGGTAGTCCCCAGAAAAGGCAAGAGGTGATATCCAGGCTAGGCGAGATCGATATAGCGCGGAAGATGCTGTTCAGGCAGGAACCCATCGATCACAGACCCGATACGGTGGAGGCCGGGCAGACAAAGCGAAGACTCGACCGGGATACGATCGCGATGCGAGCCGCGAAAGAGCTGAAGGACGGCGACTACGCCAACCTGGGGCTCGGGATACCGAACCTCTGTGCCCTCTACATACCCGATGGTGTCATCTTCCAGGCAGAGAACGGCACCCTTGGCTACGGACCTCTGGTCCTTGAGGAAGAGATCGAGAAGGCGGTCTTCAGCCGTGTCGACGCCGGAGGCAGGTTCTTCACACCGGCTCCGGGCATGGCGTTCTTCGATATCCTCACGTCGTTCGCCATGATCAGAGGCGGCCGCCTCGTCACCGTCCTCGGTGCACTCGAGGTCTCGGAAGAGGGCGACCTTGCCAACTGGAATGCCGGCGCCGACGCCCTCGGCGGCACCATAGGTGGTGCGATGGACTTGGCCATCGGCGCGCGCAGGGTAATCATCACCATGGAGCATACCACCAAGGCCGGAAAGCCAAAGATAGTGAAGCGGTGCGCCTACCCCCTCACCGCCAAGCAGGCCGTTGACCTGATCGTGACTGATCTGGCAGTGATAGAGGTCACGTCCCAAGGGCTTCTGTTGAAAGAAGTGGCCCCCGGCTGGACGCCGGAGGAAGTGCAAGCGTTAACCGAGGCTGAACTCATTACAGCCCCGGACGTCAGAGAGATAGAGCTGTGAAGGGTGGGCAGGCATCGAACCGGGAAGTGTC
>JAZFSU010000380.1:0-5935 GCA_036446335.1 Dehalococcoidia bacterium
TTGGTGCTCTCTAGGGTATTGGACAGAAATCGGTCCTGAGTGTCCGGGTTGTGCGGATGGCCAGGCCAGCCCGCCGGGGGCACCGGCACCTCCGCTGCAGCCTTCAGGGCAGCCCTGTCTTTCTCTTCCCAGGCCTCGACAATCTCTGGCCAGTCGATGGCGTTGAGTTCGGCGGTGGCCGCCTTGAATGCCTCGGCAGTCTCGCGAGCTGCGCTGATCAGGCCCCTCCATGCAGCCTGCTCCCTGATCAGCGTTCCTGCCTCTTCGAGGTACCCGATGTGATCGGCGATCTCACAGTTAGGCGCGTGGCCATCTGCCTTCAGTCGACAGCACGACGGGCACATAGGCGCCCCGGTCGGGCCTTCGAATAGCCATTGCATCCGCTCGATCAGCAGCCGTGCCCCGTTCAGCGTCTCCGCAATCCTCCTGTCTCTCTCATGCATATCCGCGTTCCCTTGTCCATGTTGCTACCAGCTGATCCTCAGCCGGCTTGACCAGCTCGAAGATCGAGGGGCCGCTATCTACCTGCAGGGGAAGCACGAAGCGCAACCCCGTCTCGTCGTCTCTCACAGCCTCAGCCATGCAATGCGCCAGCCCTGACCATTCGAGCAGGCCTGATGCCTCTCCCTCCCGGTTCCACAAGATGTCACACGGCATCTCGATGTGTAGCCCTGACTCGTGGACCATTGTCCAGGTGTGGACGGTCGGATCATGGAACCACCTCCAGTCATCTCCCAGACCTCGAGCTAGTGGGTGCTTCACTTTGGAGGAATGCACGCGGCCCCCAGCGCTGCGATGAGGGCTCCGGCTTCGGTCGTGCCTGCCTTACCTATAGGGGTCGTTCCGTCCGACCACACACGCCACCGTCCAGTGTAGTCGTCGCGTGCAGCAAACGCGTGCGCTATGCCCCACTTCTCCCGCACCAGCCCGAGCAGTGCGCCAAGGGTCGCGGGGTCTTGCCAGTCGGGGACATACACCAACGTGCCCTCCTCCAGCTCAGCGATGTCCTCTGGCAGAAACATCAGCTGGTTTTCGCCCTCCTTCCCGAGGCGGTGCTGCATGCCTCCGAACTGATCGCCGTACGGCGCGCCATCCTTGCAGGCAATAGCGACCATCCCCGGCCGCCACTCTGCGCGCCCCGCCTTGATCAGCGCCCTCCACCTCTCGTCTAGCTCTTTCGACATCTCATAGCCTCCTGATCCTGTGCCCATTTCCCGATGAACGCAGCCTCTGCTATCGCTCCCTTCTCCGCCTTCGTGAGCTTCTGCCCATGCATTGGCCAGGTGAACAGAGCCCGCGCGTACTGGATGGCCAATGCTTCGGCGATCGCGGCATCCGTCCGGGCTGGTATGCCTGCAGCCTGTGGCCTCCAAGTGCTCGACGTGGGGCGATGCTCGACGCTCGACAGGCCTCGTAGGGCGTGCCGTATCTCCCCTACACTCTCGGCTGTCATCAGCACCGACTGGACGGCCAGAGCCCCCGCCAGCGGGTTCTTCTTCGATGGCTTCCGATCAGCTACAAACAGGCCCTCGATGGACAGGGCCGCGAAACCGAGCGCTGCGTCCGTCCCAAACTGGTCTATGTCGATAGCGTGGCGGATCGTGTGGAGAACCTCGCCTAGGCAAGCGCAGTCCATGTCACCGGCTAGCGTCTTCAGGCGCCAGACGATTCGGCCGTCCTTGCGAGGCTTCATCTTGAGCCACACCCACCACATCCGAACCGTCTTCCGGTCAGCCTCCAGCCACACCACCGCGCCGCTATTCATCCCCGGGTCTATGCCCAGCGTGCCCCCGTCAGACATCCTTGCCATCCCTGATGCTCTCTGCCATCACCTCTTGGCAGTACTCCAGCGCGTCAGCAAGCTCTACCCAGGCCCTCTGAACCCGTCGCATAGCGTCCCGAGGTACAGCCCCCTCGGTGGCTTCCGCGCCTACTCTGGCGATGCCTGCCATAGACCGCGCATTCTCGATCATGGCATCGGCTGACAGGATGCCCGCCTGTGCTGCAATGGTGCTCATTTCGGCCCCTGGAAGTTGTGGCGCTCAAGTCGCCCGGTTGAGTCGATCGTGATGCACGAAGCAGCGTCCCAGGCGACAACCCCAGGCCACCGCGAGCAGCCTGCGATGCCTTCCCCGTCTCGTAGGTGCTTGGGCATGTCGAGCCCGATGGCGTTGCGCAGGTGCAGGCGTCGGGCAGGGCTGACAGCGAAAAGCAGCTGATAGACGCCCGAGATGGTCCAGGAGCCCCGGACCTCGGCCAGCAGGCGATGGGCTACAGGGTCATGCGCTGGCATCGGCCACCTCGTCGGCGATAGCTTGCAGGGCTTCCACGGGGTCGGTGACATCTAGAAGACTGTCGAGCCCATAGATGTAGGTTCGGTGTCCATGGCTGACACGCCAATCGCGGGCGCCGTATAGGCGATAGGTCGCCAGAGTCCCCGGCTCCACCTCCCACCCCAGCGCACGCCGGATGCGATGGTCTAGGCCGATGTGGGTGAGGCGGGCGTGCATGCCGTCCATGTGCTCGCCGCTCCAAGACGACGACGGGAAACGGATGCAGGTTGCCACGCCTTCGCTCCAGTTCTGATCATGCACCTTGTTCGTCTCACCCCCGGCGGCCTCCCAAGCGTCCAGCTTTAGGGCAACGCCGAAGTCTGTCTGCGGGTCGGAGAGGTCGAGCCCCCGACCAGTCAACACGGGGCAGGGGCAGCCTGGCGTCCACCATAGCCCTTGCTCGTCGGACCACGCCTCAGGAAGCTCCACCCCATCCGCTACCAGGCTTGCGTCGATGTTCATACAGCCCCCTTCTTCGTGTACTTGCAGCCGTTGACATGCCCCACCAGACGCACAGCAGCCGTAGCCCTGCCACAGTCGATGCAGGCATGCACACAGCGGAGCACATCGAAGACGAAGACCCCCTTGATCGGCACCTTGAGCCTATACGCTGACATCTTCATCTCCGAATAGGCCCACATCAGGCCGTTGTTTCTCTCCAGATGCCGCCGCCTTCCGGTCGAGCTCCGGGCGTGGGGCCCTCTTTTTCGGCGTGTAGTCCAGCCGCCAATCGGGGCCCTTCAGGGCTACCGCATTCCGTCCGACCATCTCTGACAGCCGAGATCCGACCCGAGCGCCGTAGTGTGGGTTCTTTGGGTCGCACATGGACTCAATGGGCACGTTCGAGGTGAACACCGTACACAGCGCATTGGCGTACCTGGCACACACCAACTGTTCGAGACGCTCCTGCCAGGCCCCTGACGCCTTGGTGCTGCCGAAGTCGTCGAGGATCAGCAGGCTCCACACAGTCCCCTTCGGGCCGCCGTTCGACAGCTGAGCGAGCGGTACCTTGTCCTCTGTCCAGGACAGCTCCATCCGTCGTCTGAGTTCGCCTGTCGTGATGTACAGCACCCTCCCGACCTGTGGCCTATCTGGCCTGGCACGCATCCGATTCGGGTTCATCCGGGAGGCCTGAAGCGGTCCGAATTGCTTCGCCATCTCCTCCTCGCTGTATTCGGTCCATTCTTCGCCAGCGGGCTGCACCATCCGATTGCACAGCGCAGCGGCTACGAGGCTTTTACCGGTGCCTGTGGGCCCCTCGATGTAGAGCCAGCCCTTCCCGGGGTGCCAGTCGGAGACGAGCCGATAGGCCTCCTGGTTCCGTGACAGCAGGCCTATCCGGGCCGCTTCCACCTTGACCCTGCAGACGAAGTCCGTGTCGCTCTCTCCGTGGTTCTGGATGGCCAGCTTCTCTGGGTTGTCTATTCGCGCCGTTCTAAGGCCCACGGGGACGCCTGCGAGCTTCGAGGCATACAGAGAGGCGGCTTCTCGCTTTGTCAGGCTCACAAGGGCCTTGCAGTGCTCGTGGGGGCTATTCCCACGTACCCAACGCCAGTCAGTGATCGCAGACGACCACACATGCGGGATTCCGTCGCCGCAGACGATGCACGGCACGTCTTCCGGCTGGATGCCGTGGGCTTCGACGTGATCGGGTAGCTGGATGGCCCGGAAGGAATCAACCCCCGCGAAAGCGTCGATCATTGTGCTTGCTCCTGATCTCGTTGTTGCTTCTCTGCCTTGGCTTTCGCGATCCTCTCCGACCACCACAAGCGGGTCTCTTCGCTGGTGTCGTCGATGCCATCGTCCTTGGTGCCCTCGTACTCCCCGGCATTCCGCTTGTTGGAGCCTGCAGGGTTCTCCAGGTCATCCAGCGCGAACGAATGCAGCTCTTCGAAGTGCCTCTTGATCGCGACAAGCCCCAATTGCTTTTCACGGTAGAACTTGGCGCGTTCGTGCTGGCTGTTCTTTATGAACATCAAGACCTCCGAAGCTTTGGTGACGTCCTTGAGTGATCCAGTGCCCAGCATGATGCGGAGCGACCCGCCTTCGGTGCCCGACTTGCCTTTGGGGTTCAGGGTGACCTGGCGTCGGTTCTCCTGCTTGCGGTAGTCGTTCCACAGCCGAGCAGCCCTCACGAAGTACTTGTCCCGCTTGATCAGCAAATCAGACCTGCTCTCTTTCTGTGCGGGTGCTTGTGAGGGTTCCGGTGCGGGTGAGGGTAGCTCAATGCGCCTGTCCTCCTCTCTGCCTCCCTCTTGGCTCTTCTCTGCCTCCTGGGCAGCTCCCTCTTGGCTCCCTTCTGCCTCCTCTCTGCCTCCCTCTTGGCTCCCTACCGTCTGTTCTATCGAGGTTTGCCCGTTGTCCTTGGCTCCCTCTTGGCTCCCCTCTGCATCCCTCTTGGCTCCCTTCTGCCTCTTGGGTGCCTCCTGGGCAGCTCCCTCTTGGCTCCCCTCTGCCTCCCTTGCTCTGGCGTCTTCGAGCGGGTCTCTCCAGCCTTCCGACTTGATCAGGGTGTTGACTCGCTTCTTCGCAGGCTTGCCCGCATTCGAGTACCAGCCCCACCGATGCGCGAGCCGTATGTGGCTCCAGAGGTGCCCCCGGCTTCGGCTCTGGTAGAACAGCCACCGAAGGTCGTGCAGTGCTTCAGCGCGCGTCAGAGGCACCGGTAGACGCTCGCGTATCTCTGGCCATGCATCAGCTTCAAATCTGAACCAGCCCATCAGATGCCCACAACTGGGCCCACCCAAGCGAGGTTGACGATCACGCGAGGGGGGCCGCTTGTGTCCGCCCATGGGCGGATAGAGTGTCTAGTCAGCGCGTCAACTCGCTGTAGACCAGAAGTGTAGCATACAAAGCCAGAGGCCGTCCTCTGCGTACTATCCGAACCGCAGAGGAGGCCTAAGCACGGGGACGCGTTCCCCGGCCTTTCCCGCCCCTTAGACGAGTTTGCGTCAGGCCTCAGGGGTGCTGGGAAGGTGTTTGAGCTGTTTCCATTATGGAAAGAGTTGGTCATTGGCCGCCGCCGAATAGCGAGGGCTGATCTGCAGGGGTGCGGATGTCTTCCAGGTCGCACTCGATGGGCTTGGACACGGCTGCATGCTCGATGCGGGCCCTGGCGATCTGGAGGTGTTCGGGTAGCAGCTCACACCCGATGAAGCTGTAGCCCTGCCCCACGGCTGCTATGCCGGTGGTGCCCGAGCCCATGAAGGGATCCAAGATCAGCGACCCGGGCTGACAGCCCACGAGCCGCACTAGCCAGCGCATGAGGCGGACGGGCTTCACGGTCAAGTGGGATGGAAGTTTCTAATACCTCCATCCCGACCTCCTGTCCGACCGGCGCCGGTTCTAGGGCTGTTCAACCGCGCTTGCCCTTCTTCGCTACCGGTAGCCTCTGCCCCGGTCTTCGTCGGTAGCCCATCGCACCCCAGCTCCCGCTCAGCCCGACTGGCCTTCGGGGCGTGTATGAGGTTCGCGGGGAAGCGGCCTAGGGTGTGGGATTGCCCGTATCTCTGCGCATCATGGCCCCCGTAACCACTCATGTTCTGGAGCCCGCGCGTGCTTGCGTGCTTGCCGTCCAGAGCATCTGTCCCATCATCCGGCCC
>JAZFSU010000381.1:0-2790 GCA_036446335.1 Dehalococcoidia bacterium
CAAGGTCAAACCGGCCGACGCCGCCCTCTGTGCCACGCGATCTACTTCCGGTCCAGTTCCGTAGATTTCGTCCGACGCACCAAACTTGAGGTATATCTCATCGACGTAATTGATGAGATCGGCCGTCCTGTCATCCCCGAGATAGTCCTTGAGTTGGCCGCCCACACTGGAAGAAAGCGTCAGCTTCCCATCGCTGAACGCCCCTGCGCCTCCCCAGCCGCTCACCAGACCGCACGGCGAGCACGGAGGACAGCTTCGTTCTTTGCCTATGATGGGGCACTGGCGCAGATGGAGGTCCTTACCCTTCTCCAGGAGCAATACGCTCAGGTCGGTGGACCCGGAAAGCTCCAGGGCGGCGAAGATGCCCGCAGGGCCACCGCCGACTATGATCACGTCGTACCTATCTCGCACAGGTGTCACCGGTTGCCGATTCTAAGGCCCGAGCAAAGCATTGTCAAACCAGGCAGGCAGCCGACGAGACCGCAGAGAAAGACGTGGCCAGAGTCACGAGTTTGACTCGCTTTCGCGCGCGGTGCTACAATTGTGAGTAGGGGTGGTAGCATGCCTGTCTATGAGTACTGCTGTTCCGGATGCGACCTCAAGTTCGAGTTGCTACGTCCGATGAGTCAGATGGACCAGGATGCGCCGTGCCCGGAGTGCAAGAACGGAGCACACAAGGTGCTGTCCCTCTTCGCTGCGTTCTCCAAGAACTCCGGCGGGGACTCTGCCCCGGTAGCCGGTGGCGGTGGCTGTGACGGTTGTTCTGCTTCCTCGTGCTCGTCCTGTCACTAGACAGCCGAGCCACCCCCCATACACTAATGCAGCAACAAGGCCTTCCGTTCCCTTCTTCGCCTCAGCTTCATGATACCCCATCCGAGCACGCCGAGAATCAGCGCTTCCGCAATCGTGGCGCCCGCGACCATCATTGTGGCCTCATAGAAGAACCCTTCAGGGAACATGAGAAGCAGGCTGTCGCCCGGGGATAGCAGCCACAGGTCATTGCTGAAGCTTGACAGGTGAAAAGCCAGGAAGAGCGAGTCGAAGTCAATGGCCGCCCAGATCCCGAGCGTCGCCAGCAGGGCGATAGTCATCCAGCCACCCCACAGCAAGCCGCCGGCGAGGCCACGCCACAAGCCTCCTCGTTTCAAAGCAAAGGTAATGGCGATGTAGAAGACGAAATAGGCCAGGGCAATCATCTGCAGAAGATAGGCCAGCCGGACCAGTCCCTTGACGTCCTTCATATGATCCGTCTCGCGTTGGTTGAACACCTCGACGTCCAGGTACTCGTCATCAGAGTTGAAGTAGGTGATCATCTCGTCAGCGACCTCCAGCAACTCGTCCAGATCCATGCCCATTGCTGCGGAGGCCTCGTACTTGTTGAAACCGTACTCATACAGGCGAATCTCATTTGCGGCTAGCCTCAGGTTGGTCGTGAGCAGAAGAACAGGGATGGAGAGAACAAACAGTACTCCGGCTCCAAAGATCAATGTCCTTGGCACGTGTTTTCTCACCACACGAAGCGCCCGCCGGTTCGCTCTATCTTCTGGTTCCATACAGACCCTTTCCCGAGTGGCCACTAACAGGCCAGAAGTTTGCACCAATTATAACCCATCTCGGACCGAGGTCGCCGGCCACTGCTCCACTGCACTCGCGGACAATCAGATGATCTTGACAACCTCGTTCGACTGGTGATATGTTAGAAGTAGAGGGGCGAGGAAACTTGTTCTGCCGCCCAAGGAGGATAGGATGAAAGAGAAAGTGGAAGCCGCGCTGGATATGATCAGGCCCAGTCTACAGGCAGACGGCGGTGACGTCGAACTGGTCGGCGTAGACAACGGAACCGTGCAGGTACGACTGACGGGTGCCTGTGGCGGATGCCCCATGGCGGCCATGACCCTGAAGGAAGGCGTCGAGCGTGTGATCAAGGAGCAGGTGCCCGACATAGTTGAGGTCGTCTCCGTCTAGCACACTGAAGCACGCAAGAGGGGAGCTTGAAACCGCCCGGTTCGACAAGCTCCCCTTTTTGTTTCTGCACTAGGTGCCCGTTTCCAGATCGAACGCCTTGTGCAGGGCACGCACGGCATCGATGGTCCTGGCCTCCTCGATAATGCAGGTTATCCTGATCTCCGAAGTACTGATCAATTCTATGTTTATGCCCTCATCGTAGAGAGTCCTGAACATCTTGGCTGCATATCCAGGCGCCGTCTGTATCCCGGAACCCACCACACTTATCTTGGCCAAGCTCGTGTCGCTCGTGCACTCCCGGGCGCCAATGGATTTGGCTATCGGCTTGACCAGCTTCATCACCTTGTTCACATCGCTCTTGGTCACGGTAAACGTCACATCCGTGACGTCGTTCATGCTCGCGTTCTGGACTATGGTGTCCACACATACCCCGGCCTCAGCCAGTGGTTCAAAGATCGCAGTTACTATACCAGGCCTATCGGGAACGCCGACCACCGTCACCTTGGCCACTCCGAGATCGTGGGCTATTCCACGCACTTTATTCTTGGCCTCCATCGTACCACCTCCGTGGATCAGAGTACCTGAAGTGTCGCCGAAACTGGACGCAACCAGGATCGGCATCCCGTACAGCTCCCCCAACTCAACGGCTCGCGAGTGGAGAACTCTGGCTCCGTGCGTTGCCAACTCCAGCATCTCCTCATAACCTATCTCATCCAGCTTCCTTGCCTCCGGTACCAACCGGGGATCAGCGGTGTACACACCGTCTACGTCAGTATATATCTCACACACATCCGCTCCCAGAGCTACAGCCAGTGCCACCGCAGT
>JAZFSU010000382.1:0-3173 GCA_036446335.1 Dehalococcoidia bacterium
GTTGGCCCCGGTGAAAGACATGTTCTTGAAGAACCTCATCGGCAGCATGGGGTGGTCCGAGCGCTTCTCCCACCACGCAAAGACAACCAGTAACGCTGCTCCCACGCAGAGCGGCACGACGACGGTGCCCGAGGTCCAGCCCTCCTCCCCCACCTTGATGATGCCGTAGACCATCGGGGACAGGCCGGCGATGGACAGGACAACACCCACCGGGTCGAGCCTTGGCCCAGTTCGGTCGCAGGATTCGGGAACGAAGAAATACGCCCCTGCGAGTGCAATGACGGCCACAGGGATATTGATGTAGAACACCGAGTTCCACTCGAAGTGGTCCAGCAGGACTCCACCGATGACCGGGCCGATCCCGTAGCCCAGCGCGAACACGCCGGCCCAGATGCCGATGGCCTGCGTCCGCTTCTTCGGGTCCGTGAACATCGCCCTGATGATCGAAAGCGTCTGCGGCAGGACCATTGAGCCCGCTACGCCCATGAGGGCCCGGCAGGCTATGAGCATTTCCATGGAGGTGGACAGCGCCGCCGCCAGTGAGCTGAAGCCAAACATGACCAGGCCCATCTGAAACAGGCGCTTGCGGCCAAAGCGATCGCCCAGGGCCCCCATCGTCAGCAGCAGCGCGACAAACGCCAGGAGGTAGGCGTTGATCATCCACTGCAAATCACTGGTGCTCGCCAGGAACTCCCTCGAAATGGGCGGCAGCACCAGGTTGAGGACGGTATCGTCAATACCGAGGATCACTACGGCCAGACATAGAAAAGCTACAGCGACCCAGGGCCTGCTGTAGCCTGTTGATGCTTCCGTCATAGGCAGCGTGTCAGAGCGGCTCCATCTCCCCGCGAGCGCCGCAGGGAATCCCCACGGCGATCCGGGCTGGCCAACAGTATACACTCCGTCCGCGGTGAAATCCAATACACGCGAGTGCCCTCAATCCGGGGGTGCTGGATCAGAAGGCTCGCCTCGCTGGTTACTATGGCCAACTCACGGAACGGCAAGTCATTGTCACGAAAATGGAGTGTAGCCCGTTCACCCCGAGCTTGTCGAGGGGCCGTTCATGGTTCGACAAGCCTGTCCTGAGCGAAGCTGAAGGGCTCACCACGAACGGCATCAGAGATGTCAATCGCGGCAAGAACAGCCATTTTCACGCTCACCCGACCTCTCCCGTCGAGGGAGAGGCAATTCCTCTCTCCATTGGGGAGAGATAGAGTGAGGGGGGAATGCCGTCATGCACCGGGTGAGGTTGTTCCCTTTGGCCCCGTTTACGCCTGGGCTTGCTGAGCCTCGGTTGAGCCTGCCTGCTTACCGGCCATCTCATCTTCCGAGACTATTGGCAGCTCCATAACGAACCTGGCTCCTTTGCCGGGCTCGCTCTCGGCGTACAAACGGCCGGCATGGTCCTTGACAATCTCAAAGCAGATACCCAGGCCGAGCCCCGTTCCTTTTCCCACCTCTTTCGTGGTGAAGAAGGGGTCGAATATCGTCTTCAGGTTCTTTTCCGGGATACCAGGGCCGTTGTCCTCGAAGGTCACCTGGATCACATCACCTGCTTTTCGTGACCGGATCGTGAGGCTCCCCCTGCCACTGACCTCTGTCATAGCCTGCTCGGCATTTGTGACAAGGTTCGTGAACACCTGCTGCATCTGGTGGAAGTCAGCCATGGTCAGTGGGAGATCGGGGCTCAGATCGGTAGATACCTCAATGTTGCTCACCCTCATGTGGTAGGCGTGAAGCTCCAGGATACCGTCAATCACATCGTTCATCGAAATAGGTCTCTTCTCCGGGCTGTGCCTGCGGGAAAAGCTGAGCAGGTTGGCGGTGACCTTGCACGCGCGTTTCGCTTCATTATAGATGGTCTGGATATCGCTTCTGAGGGATTCGTCCAGGTCCTCCCTCGCCGACATGAGCTGAGCGTACCCTTGTACTGCGGCAAGGGGGTTGTTCAACTCGTGCGCAACGCCGGCTGCCAGCTGACCGACCGCGGCCATCCGTCCTATCAGATGAAGCTGCTCCTGCACCTTCAGCCTCCCCTCTTCAGCCTTCCTGCGCTCGGTGATGTCCGTGATTATTCCAATCGAACCCGTGATCTCTCCGTCCGGACCCTTGAGCACGCTGATAGAGAGGTTGACGTCGATCACTTCCCCGCCCTTCTTGACGATTCTGGTCTCAAGACAATGCTGCATCCCTTTTCTTCTGACGTTCTGAGCCCTGATCCTCTTCCATTCCCCCTTGTGATACAGGGACCTCACGGGCTTCATGTGCAGGTCGTGCTTGTCCATTCCCAGGAGACCCTCGGCGAACTTGTTCCAGGAAACTATCCTCTCCTTGGCGTCGGTGACAGTTATGGCAACCGCCGAGTTCTCAAAGACCGTTCTGTAGTTCTCCTGGACAGCGCGGAGCTGCGCCTCCGCACGTTTTCGCTCGGTGATGTCCCTCACCGAAATCAGAGCGGCAGGAGTCCCGCAGTACTCGATTCGCGTGGCAAGGGTGCTTATCCATATTTCGCAGCCGCCCTTGGTCAAGGTACAGAACTCCCGGATACGTCGCACGTCCTTCCCGAACACGTCCTCGACCACCGTCTTGAGAACTCCGTTCCCTTCGTCGACATGGATGAAGTCGAATGCACTCAGTTTGACTGCAATCTCCGCGTCCTCGAGACGCTCGAATCCGCATAGCCTGGCATAGTTCTCGTTGCAGCCCATTCCCCTCTTCGTCCTGGCATCGACAATAACCAGGCTGTCAAGAGTGCTCTCGAACAGAATCCGCCAGTTCTCTTCGGACTGCCGTAGCGCCTCCTCCACACTCTGGCCCCGAGAGGCCGTACTCGTCGTTGGGCGAGGTTTGCGCCAAGTGAGATTGCCTTTGTCCGCCATCGTTCCCCTTCTCGTCTGTCTTGGGACGGATGCCCGTTCCATGACAAGCATCCACGTTTCGACACAATTAGTTACGTGTTGTGCTCGAACACTAACACACCCATTCGTGGGCACACAATGGTCCTTTCTGGGGGGAGGCGGGGGTAGAATCGTACTAGTGTGCCATCCCTAACGCTTCTTTGCGCATGCCCTGATGCTTGCAGGGATCAACAGTCCCCCGTTCGCCCTGAGCTTGTCGAAGGGGAACGGGTTCATGCTTCGACAGGCCTGTCGAAGCATGAACAGAACTCAAAA
>JAZFSU010000383.1:0-6082 GCA_036446335.1 Dehalococcoidia bacterium
GCATTCGTGAAAGGATCGAGGATGTGCTGAAGCAGCAATTCGACATCAAGCACACCACGCTTCAGATGGAATGCGAGCAGTGCGACGAGAATGATGTCTTCTGCAAGCTAACATTTCGACCCGGCGAACATGACGACGAGGACGCATCGCCCGAACACTAGCGCAATTCCAGTCGCTCAGGTGACGCATAGCTGGCATCGGGAGTACCTGCGGGCGGGGCCGTCAGGGGAATCGGTTGGAGGCAGCGGGCTTGCAGCGCCGTTGCGGCGTTGTCCTCGGGGAGCTTCGACGCCCAGGGGCTTCCGAATCGGCAGCCGGGCCTAATGGAACGCGTCAAGAAAGGCTTGGGGGATCGCGGTACGGCTGTCGACAAACTGTCGGCAGACTTCGAGAAATCTGGCAAATGCATCAAAGTCGGGAAACAGAACCGCCCCCTCTGCGTGCCCTTTCAGGATCACGTGGACATGCCCGTCGTCGCAATGGTAAATGTCAATCTGGTAGTCCATAGACTCCACTCCATGGGCTAGTGGCAGGCCCCAAGCAGCGACGTGATAGCGCTCTGAACATCAGCACGGGACCTCATGAGACACGCCAGCCGCGATGATCCGGTCACTTCGCGGTCTGCACTCGCAACCTCTCTTCGTATCTCCTCTCGGATAATGCTGTCTACCTGCTCCAGATGGGCCACGATTGTTCCGGTCTCACGCGGCTCGCAATCCACAGTCGCGATCCCGGATGCTCCATTTCGCCTTGTCAATTTCAAGTTGCCATTCAAGAAACTCAAGATGTCCTCCCGTCATCAATTGCCTGGGAAAGTACGATACACCACTTGTGCCCAACAAGGGCGCGTCCGTCGACGCAGTGATTTCGGGCTGCCGCTGCACGACCACCTCCTCCGTTCACCACTTCTTCCCGGTCCTTTCGTTGCCGCTGCAACATTCGCTCATGACCACCTTCAGCTAATCATACACTTCTCAAATTACAGTCAAGTTAAGGATATGGCGATTGACGTTACAAGTAGCTTACGATATCGGCAGGGGTGCGATGGTCGCCAGTTTGGGCCGTGGCGACCGCTGGGGACACCGAACGGCGTTCACGATTGGCCCGCCCGTGCGCAGGCAAAGCTTTACCGGGTGACCACAAGGTCAAGTGCACTCAGGCGAGATAGCCGTTCTGCTGCAGGAACATCTTGCTTCCGATGAGGTCTTCTGTGGAGTCGACCTCGATGACTATCGTGCCGCCAAAGCCAACCTGTTCGAGCTCTCGAAGAATCGCCAGACAGTCCACTTGCCCGGTCCCGAGCGGGTAATGCGATTGAGGGTTGCTGTCAACGCCGTCGGACAGATGGACCTCCGTGATCCTGCTGCCGAACCTGGCTATGAAGTCAAGCGGGTCCACGCCGCTGCCGAACGCATGCGCGACATCCAGCGTGATTCCCAGTCCCTCTCGCACGAACGGTTCGAAATCCTCAGGATTCCGGAACAGTGGTTCGCCGCGGTGAAGGTTCTCCACTGAGAGCGCCATGTGTTTCTCTCTACAATAGTCGGATATCTCGAGGATGCTCATCTCCGCTGTCCTCTTCGTCTGGTGCGGGAGCAGAAGGTATCTGTCGGGCGCACCAGCAAAGGAGCCGGGATGGGCCACCAGTTGCGCTATCTCGAGCTCTGCACACAGGTCGATGTGGCCCTTCGTCTCATCGACCGAGTGTCTTCGGACGCCGGGGTGAAGTGCGGAGATGTTGATCTCACCCAGGGGAAGATGACAGGAGACTGTGCGGAATCGGGAGGTCCTTTTCCTGATCTGTTCAACGGCAGGGACGAGATCGGCAGCTTTGATCATCGAGAAGCCAAGCTCAATCTCTATCGCATCGAAACCCTGTTCCAGGACGAACTCAGTGAAGCGTTCCAACAACGCCAGATAGACCGCCACAGCGTCTTCTTCCGAAAGGCTTTCCACCGGCTTCGGCAGCCTTCTGACTTCGCCACGGCACAGACTCGAGGAAACCCCAAACATCGTTGTCATATTGCCCATAATAGGTCCTTGGTGCTTCCAACATTATAGACGCAATGCTCTTCCAGTTACAGTAGGGCGCCCAGCGTCTCGCGGTTGCGGGGAAGAGCGGCCTCCTGGGCATGATATTCAGCTGTGAGCCCGATCCTGACACATGGGTGGCACATGGTCAAGCGGCTCTTTGGATTGTGCATTGCGGACTGTCGCGCAGCTTGGTGGCTAACCTGACAGTCCGTCGTATAGTCCGGACTTGGCACTCGTGAGGGGGGACTGCTGCACACTCCCAGACATGGCATAGGCATAGCGATCGGGTGTGCTCTTGTCATTCTAACTTCTGCCAGCGAGACAAAGAGAAGCCCCCGGCAGTGCCCAGCGTCGTCCCATGAGGTGGCTCTGGCAATGGCGGCCGTCGATACGACATTCGGCGTGAACATGGGCGTAGCGGGTGGCTTGCTTTGTGTTCCCATCTTTGCGGCTGTCAGGCTCAAAGGGTTCACGGGGCAAACGCGCTGAGAATTGGGAGGATAAGGTAAAATTGGATGCCTTGACACGACAGTACTGGGGTGCTACATTCGGCAGTACTTCCGGGCTATCGCGGACGATGGCTAAAGTACCAGGCTCCGGTGCCTTTCCCAGGGTGGGAACGTGAGCCAAACGGAAAGGGTTTAGGGCGGTATAATGCCAGCAGTAGAGTCCTTGCAGGTCCAGTATCTGGTTGCGTTCGCGATCGTAAAGCTCGGTGAACTTATGGGGTACATCGCAGTCGCGATCGATTCGTTTGGTATTGACCTGGTCAATGCCGGCGGAGACGGCGGGACAATGGCGAACCTGACCACCGGTATCTTCGGCACCAACAGTGGCTTGATCTACTGGATCAACGACAAAGTAGCCTACATGGCCGAGTTCATGCCGTATACCGAACTCAGCTTGGGGCTTGGAATCGTGTTGCAGTGGTTCTTTAACTTCTCGTAGCCGAACCAGTGGCGGCGGGCCGATCGTCTGTGTAGAGATCTTGGCAATCATCGGGGCAGCCTTGGGGCTTCGGAGCGACCGAGCAGGGGGCAATTGCCCCCCCTTTTTTTGTCTCCTAGAGTGACCCGGTGAGCAGTGGCCGGCGGCTCCCCCGGGAGAGGCGAGCGGCGTGGCCTTCCCTCGCCAGAAACGCTTCGCTGTCATAGTTGCAGGGAATGGCGATGTCCTCCCCTGAGTCAACCGATGGCAAGTGGCCCACCGCGAAGCCGCTGCGCCCGTTCTCGCAATCAAGATACTATTTCCTGTCTGTCGTTCTCATGCTCGTCTGTCTGGTTTCAGTGAGAAGCCCCAGGCATTGCCTGGGGCTTTGATGCAGGTGGGACTCCGGCGTTAAGGGCCGAACGATGGCAGGACCTCTTTGCACTTGGCACAGCGATACGCGGTGGGGCCGGTCGAACTCACTGGAATCCTGTTCGCCTGGCCACAGAGAGGACACTCCAGTACCGCAGTTTCGTCGTCCTCCGGTTGGACTGTCTCCTCTTTGCCTTCCGAGTCACTCTCCGGCAGTGGGCCGGGCAATACTTCGCGGGTCTCATGTTCGAGGACTGCTGGCTGCCGGGCAGGGGGGTGGGCCTTCGCGGGTGGAGTTTCCCGAGTCTTGTACAGCAATATCGCAATAGGCAAGGCGACCAGTATTATCAGAAGCACTCCAATCACAATGTATGCCATAATCCCTCCTGGAGCGGACGGTGGCTATCCAAAGGCGCCACTACGAACAAGTATACCACCTCCCGTCCGATATGGCATGACGGCTTCAGGTCCGCACGAGACTGGGGATTCGGTCGTTGTGGTGCGGGTACGAGAGGCAGAAACAGAGGAGGCAGAGGGACCGCGCAGGTCTCTCTGCCTCCATCAAGATCCGTTCGCCCGTGGCAATCAAGAGATTGACAGTCAGGCTATCAGGAATGCCGGGTTACTGTTGGTCGCAGGCCCCAATTGCCCGTGTCCGTCAGTTCGGGCTCCGGAACAAGTCCTCCAACAAGTCCAGATGGTCCGAAATGAGCCTTGTTATCAGGAAGTTCTGCCTCACGGTTTCCCTCCCCCTTTTCCCCAGCCGTTCCGCGCTATCCGGATTCTGCAGAAGCTCTATCACCTTGTCGGCGAAACCTTCCGCGTCATCGGGGTCGACAAGGAATCCGTTCTCCGCTTCCTTCAACTGGATGGGGATTCCCCCCACATTTGTGGCTACTACAGGCGTTTCTTTCCAGAGCGCCTCGGTGATGCACAGACAGAACCCTTCTCTGGTTGACTTCTGCAGGACCACGCTCGAGAGCCGTTGTATCGCGTTGACGAGTGACTGGTTCTTGCCCTCAACGAACACCACATCACCGCTGTCAACGAGCTTTCCTGCCTTCCGGTAGGTCCTGGACAGCATCTCGTCCCCTTCCGGGTCATCTGTCGCCGACGAATAGCAGTAGACCAGTCTGCAGTCTACCTTTTCTCTTACATGCTCCAGAACATCGAGCAAGCCTTCCGGGTCCTTCCAAACGTCCATTCTCGAGACCTGGGTTATGAATGGCTTATCGGTTGGCACCCCGGCCTTGCGGACCCACCTGGACGCTTCTTCATGCGAGAGGTCGGCGTTCTTTGGCGACAGAGGATCGATGGCGGGAAAGATGATCCTTTGTTCCAGAGGGAGATCGTCTTTCATGTAGGCTTCGCTTGACATAACAGCCATATCGAACTGTGTCACGAGCGGCTTAAGGAAGCCCCACAGCATCTCATTCGGATGTGAGAGGTCCACGTGGCACCGCCAAACCCAGCGATCGCTGTGGTTTCGGCATGCTACGAGCGGGAGTGGCTGGGGGTCATGGACAATGACGCAATCCGCGCCAATGTCGGTGCAGGCTGAGAATGCCTCGTTCGTCCTGAGGTACAGTTGTTCAGCGTCGTCGCCGTGGTCTGCCGGACCCCCCTGCAGGGCATTGTGAAACTGCTTTGTCACGGCAAAGAAGTCGGGCGTTCCGTTGAGCACCTTCCAGTCTACCTCAAGACCCAGGCTGCTCATCAGAGGCACCAGAGAGTTCAGTATCTCCGCAACACCGCCGCCGTCGCTGGTGGAGTTGATGTGCAGGACTCTCAAGCCTCGAAGCCGTTTTGCCTTCTCTTGTATCTCCTCTACGATCTCGTTGCCAACAACATCTCTGTAGTCGTCCAGTCTTCTCACGCTATGGGCCTTTCTATTTACGCTCGCATGTGGCGGCTGCTCAGGGGCAATCGATACACAGTCGGCGCCGTAGGAGGATCCACGAAGCTAGACTCTGGCCCTGCCTGCAGGTGCCCGGCCGATTTTGGCTCGCGCGACCAAGAGTTCTTCAATGTCTTCCATCTTGAACCTCCGATCCCCGCGGAGTCCGATGCGGTACGCCTTCACCAGTCCCAGGTCACTCCATCTCCTCAGCGTGTTGCTGTGGACATTGAGCACCCGGCAGGCATCCCTCATTGTGAGCATGCGCCGTCTGCCGTTGCCGTCCTCCGGTTTCCGTCTTCCCTCTTCTGCTGTCCCCATCACCGCACCCCCGTGCCTCAGTTTTGCACCGATCATTCCAGGTTCTCAGTGGGCTTTGCCACTGGCGGAATTGTGATCCGGTACTGTATTTCAGGTAAGTTCAATGTACTCCTGACGCATGAGAAAATGGTAAGAAGAAGATTAGAAAGATATTAGAGCCACCTTACAGCGACTGTATTGGCTCCGGTGCCCCTGGCCGGGACTGGTGAGTTGTAGCAGACGTTCGGAACTCTCGCTGTCGCGGGCAATCGTTGAAATGCAGCCGGGCATCCGTCATAATCAGTATGCAGAGCGATGCTGGGATCAGACCCGTCTGGACGACGGACTGCATTGGGCATCGGTGCCGCAATTGAACGTCTTTCCGGGGCGTCCGGCCCCCTCGGAATACGAACAGGCAGGAGGTCAGGATGAGTGTCAGTTGGGCTTTTGGGGAAGATTTCCCTCCCCAGGCAGTTGCCATAGTCGGTGTCTCCAGAAACGAGAGTATGCATCACCCCGGTTACACGGGGGCAAGAATCTTCCGCATGCTCA
>JAZFSU010000384.1:0-2492 GCA_036446335.1 Dehalococcoidia bacterium
CCCGGCCCTCCTGACGCATGTAGAGGAACACACCCCGTTCCTCAGACGCTATGGCCTCCATGGCGAGGTCAATCTGCTCTCCGCAATCACATCGCAGGCTGTGAAATACATCGCCGGTCAGGCACTCGCTGTGCACGCGAACCAGGACCGGCTGATCGCCGTCCAGATCACCTTTGACCAGAGCAACATGCTCATCGGCGTCCATAGTGCTTCTATAGGCGACAGCCCGAAAATCTCCATACGCCGTAGGCAGACTGGCCTCAGCCACTTTTCGGACCAGTTTCTCATTCAGCCGCCTGTGGGCAATGATCTGGGCCACACTGATTATGATGATCCCGTGCTCGGCAGCCAACACCTCCAGCTCCGGCAGCCGCGCCATCGTGCCATCCTCGCTCATTATCTCGCAGATGACCCCCGCAGGATAAAGCCCGGCAGCCTTCGCCAGATCGACCACCGCCTCTGTATGGCCGGCGCGTACCAGAACCCCTCCTTCCCGCGCCCTCAGGGGAAAAGTATGACCGGGACGAGTGATATCCTCCGGGCCCGAAGCCGGGTCTATCAGAGCCCCGATCGTGACAGCACGGTCCTGGGCCGAGATTCCTGTGGTGACATTATGTCTTGCTTCGACCGACACGGTGAAAGGGCTGCCAAACTTCGACGTGTTGTCCCGACCGTCGACCATCATCGGAATCCTGAGTTCGTCCAGCCGCTGGCCCGTCATGGCTACGCATATCAGGCCCCTGCCGCTTTTGGCCATGAAATTGACCGCCTCAGGAGTCACCTTGTCCGCGGCGATGGCCAGATCACCTTCGTTCTCCCTGCCCTCGTCATCGACGATGATCAGGAACTTGCCAGCTCTTATGTCCTCGATCGCATCCTGTATTGCCGCCAGCGTCATTCCAATCTCTCCAACTCAGCTAGCCAAGAAGCCGTGCTCACCAAGAAGCTCAAGGCCAATCCCGCCACCTCCACCCCCCGTCAATCTTTCCACGTATTTGGCCATTATGTCCACTTCAACATTGACGGTGTTGCCAACTCGTCTTCGCGACAGTGTGGTATGCTCCCTGGTATGCGCAACCAAAGACACCGTGAACGAAGAGGCATCGAAGCGAGTGACCGTCAGGCTGACGCCATCCACGGCGATGAAGCCCTTTTCGACGACATACCGCACCACATTCGGAGGAGCCGCCACAGTCATCAGCAACGCGTCGCCTTCCGGCACCATCGAGCTGACTCTTCCAGCACCGTCAACATGTCCCTGAACGAAATGCCCTCCGAAGCGCCCGCTTGCAGAGAGCGCCCGCTCAAGGTTGACCGAGTCCCCAGGAACCAGATCCCCGAGATTCGTGCGACGCAACGTCTCGGGCATGACGTCGACCGAGAAAGCGCCGTTGCCTATCGAGGTGGCCGTGAGGCAGGCCCCGTTGACGGCGATGCTGTCGCCCGGATTGGTTCCTTCAAGAATCTCTGTCGCTGAGATGGTCAGCCTTCCCGCCCCCACAGACTTGACGGTGCCAACCTCCTCGACAATGCCAGTGAACATCTCTCCGCCCCGACCCTTCCTCGCCCGGCAACTCGCTGCCGACCCGAGCCACACTCCCGAGCCAAAGCGACCCTGGAGCAATTCTATCATCTCGCCGAATACGGCGCAACTTGGGAACGAACGGCGCCCAGGTAACCCAATGCCCGTGGGGAACCTGCGGGAGACAGCGGCCGATCGCTCCGGCCGCAGGCCTCAACCCTTGATGACGCCAATGGGCCTCGCCTTGACCACTCTGGACGAGATGCCGGCGGCGTCAGCTATGTGCATCACCTCAGCAATATCCTTGTAGGCCCCAGGCGCTTCCTCAGCCAGCGAGTGCATGCTCGCCGCCATGACGGCGATTCCCCGACTCGCCAGCTCAGCCGTAATATCCCTGCCCCGATGGCTCTTCTTCGCGGCCGAGCGGCTCTGCATCCTGCCCGCCCCGTGGCAGGTCGAGCCGAAGGTCTCCTCCATCGCCTTCTGCGTTCCCACCGCTACATACGAATAGCTGCCCATGTCACCGGGGATGAGCACCGGCTGTCCCACCCGGCGATATGCGGCAGGCACGTCCGGGTGGCCGGCGGGGAAGGCCCTCGTCGCCCCCTTGCGGTGGACACACAAGGCCACCTCCTGGCCTTCGACCTGGTGCTTCTCTATCTTGGCGATGTTGTGGGCCACATCGTACACCGTCCTCATGCCAAGGTCACGAGGGCTCTTGTTGAGCACCCTGGCAAAGGACTCCCTGGCCCAGTGAGTGATGCACTGGCGGTTAGCCCAGGCATAGTTGGCCGCACAGGACATCGCCGCAATATAGGACTGGCCTTCCGGCGACTTCACCGGGGCACACGCAAGCTGGCGGTCGGGCAGGTCGATCCCGTAGTTCTTCACAGCCGTTACCATGGTCTTGAGATAGTCATCGCAGACCTGGTAGCCAAATCCTCGCGATCCTGTGTGTATCAAGAGAAGC
>JAZFSU010000385.1:0-6890 GCA_036446335.1 Dehalococcoidia bacterium
CCTGATGAGCGAGGGGCCCACCTTGTCTTTGAGGAATTCGTGGAAGCCTTTATAGGACAAAGCCCAGGTGCAGAAGAGCCCGATAACGAGCTTCACCCCCTTGGCCCCGGTCTCGTGCTTCGCAGCCTGCATCTTCCTCAGCGCCAGCACTTGGCAGGGGATGCCGACCAGGCCGATGGAGTTTTTGCCTTGCTTTGTCGCCTCGTTCATCTTGGCCAGTGTAGCAGAGGATATGTAGTTCGACCCCGCGCACTCCAGTAACTGGTTGCTCCCTTGCGCCACTACCGATGAGGGCATCAGAGCTGAACCGAAGGGCCTGGTGAGGACAGCATTACTAATCTCGCCGGTGTCCAGGGCGTATTTCATCAGCGCGGAGACCACTCCGCCGTACTGAGCGCGGTAGCGTATCTCGTCATCCTTTGCCTGCGCCATTTCGATGGAGATGTAGGGCCCGAGTGAGTAGTCGCTACGCATTTCGCCGAATACGAATTCATCCAGGGCAGCGATATCAGTGGGTGTATGGGGACAGAAATCGTAGCATTTGCCTTCAGTGAGGCCGCAGGGTTCGATTACGGCCACTTTGTCCCTGACCACTTCAATATAGGGGCAGATATTCACACAGGCACCGCAGCTTGTACACAGACCCTGGCTGAGGACCTCTTGCTCCAGGTCGGCTGAACCTTTGCCGGTCTCCATAGAACCCCCTGAACAACTTCTTGTGCAACTATTTTACACCCAGATGAGAAGCCTCCTGCAGAAAGCATGGATTCCACTCCGGAAGATCTTTGCTGCGAAGAGACCACCGACGAACGCGGCTATGCCTGCCTGGAGAATCTGACCGCCGGTGCCCGGATACAGGTAAGCTTGTGTTGACTCTGGCGCGGGCGGGCAGATGACAGGAGCGGGCACCGAAGCGGTGACCGTCAGGAGAGCGAATCGTCTCATCATGATATCGTCTTCCAGGGTTCCAGCAGATGGCAAGCCACGGAAACTTCAGAACCGAGAGCGTCGGTAACAGGAACAGGGGCACACCTGCCGGGACCATGCTGGTGGTGATGAGGACGGGCCAGTTGTGAGACCGTACGCGTCCAGTCAACTGGTTGCGTGCGATGATCATAACGTATCATATATGCTTTGTCAATGGTGGTGGATCGGTCCAGCCTCGTCACCCTCACTTCTATCTCTCATTCAAGGGGAGAGCCGATTGGGGCTGTAAGACATGAGCAGGGAGGCTTCTCACCTCTTCGAGGTACATATCCAAGAACTGTTGCGCTTTCTCCCTTGAGAACAGTCCTGTCTTGTAGCCCAGGCAGACATGCAGGCTTCCATGGTTGGTGTGTATCGTGATGCTCTGTCCCAGCGGGGTTACCACTGGGTTTAGTGCGGTTATGTCCGTTATCCTTGAACCGCCCATTTGCTCTTCTCTGGCTGCTTCGGTCCAGATCATGCCCATGTTGGTCAGCATGATGGTATCCACTAGTATCGGGACAGACATCAATAGCCTGGCCATTACCTTCAACAACGGCAACGGTGCGTAGGAGGCAAGATGGAGGGGATAGACAATGGAAAACGGAACGCCGCCTTCTATCACTGATCGCAAATCACTCTTTGTCTTGCGGATCAGTGCCAGAGGATCAGCCCTTTCTTGGGGCCTTGACGACATGGAGATGTAGGATAACTGATTAGATATCACATCCCTGAACGACTCGGGCCCCACGTTGACAGGAATCATTATGCTCACTTTTCCGGCAGCTTTGTGATGCAGGTTGTTCCATTTCTCTACAACCCGGAAACAGGCTGCCAGCAGGACATCGTTGATGTTGAAACCCGCCGCCTTCGCCCGTGACAGAATCTGGTCCAGTTCTGCCAGGTCTATACTCCCCAGGATGTGGGCGGTTGCGTTCCGCTGCTCAGGCTTATCGTGGAACACCCTGGATGGCGGATTTAGGGAGCTTATGAACAAGCGGTGCAAAAGGCTGGTGAAGACCTTGCGATAGAAACCTTTGCGTATCGCTCTCTGACTTCTGGCAAATCCCAGCAGCTCGTCTCCCTTGCTGCGCCGGAGTTCGTGGAGAGAAGAGGGCTCAGGCTGCGCACCACCGTTATACATTCTGATGACTTCCTCGATAAAGCGGAGGGATCGAATTCCGTCGAGAGCGGAATGATCGAAGCTGAAGACTAGATGCGACTCGGAACTTGCCGTCTTTATGAACAGGACCCTGACTGGGAAGTCCTGGAACGGGTCAAAGGGCCTGTTGACCCATTCGGCGAGGGCTTCTTCGTATTGCAGATCGGTCTCTCCGTCCGCCGGACTCTTGCCGGAAAGGTCCAGACAGGTCAGCAGGGTAACTCCAGTGGCATCCACTGTTCTGCGGAACCGCCTCATATGGCGTGTGCACATTTTTGCACTTAAGTTGGGATGGGCCTTCAACTCGGCTGAAAGGGCTTGATTCAGTGAAGTGCCATCTATCTCACCATCTACCTTCACTATCCAGTGGAATTGGGGCGTCTCATTTATGCTAGTCAGAGCGAACAAGCCTGTATCAATGCCATTCAGAGGGAATAGAAAGCCGTGGTCATCCATTTGAAGTCACCGCCGCATCTGTCATTTGGCCCGGCTGCTCGCCAAGAGATTGATTTGTAGCACGCCATGGCATGGGTGCCAGTTGATTCGATTCGTCGCGTTATATCGCAAGCGAGTTGTGGAGACAAGGCCTTTCCCTGAATCCGTGAAGGGATGACGGGTTTAACCTTGGAGCGACCACTTCAGGCATCTTTGCCTTGGTATTTAAACATCTGTCGGCAGCTTCTGTCAAACGTGTACTCGTTCAGTACATATGAGATAAATGGGTGGTGGGAGCCAGTTCCGGATGGCAGTGTCTAAGATACTCCTCAGGGGTTATGCTGTCGATGGCCTGAAGAGGCTCCCCGACGTATTCACAAGCAGGCTCCCCTGGTAGCTTTGTGGAGCGGGAGATGGGACTCGAACCCACGACAACCTGCTTGGAAGGCAGGGGCTCTTCCACTGAGCTACTCCCGCAAAGCTACTGTCGCTTGATTCTACGTCAAAACCACTGCAAACGCAACCAGCCTCAACGAGTTGTCGCTGATGGGCGCTGGCGGACCAATGTGGCGGCGGGAGAGCCCTGGGACGCACTAGGGACACAATGCGCACGCTGATGTTCTACACACGAGAGCGTTTGACGAGTACGTTTGTCGGCCTTATAATGTGGCAAACAGTTTCCGAGTGCGTTGGGGCACAAGGAATGGGAAGGCTCAAAATGGGTTTCGAGACGCAGGATGTCGAGAGAAAGACGCTGTCGATCCTGAAGGTTGTGGGTGATTGCCAAGAGCCGATTGGAGCGAGGATCATTGCGCATCGGCTTCGGGACTACGGCGTGGAACTTGGCGAGAGAGCTGTAAGGTATCACCTGAAGCTGATGGACGAGCGGGGCTTGACCCGGCTGGCGGGCAGGGATGGGCGATTGCTCACCCGGCAGGGCGAGGAGGAGTTGAACAATGCCCTCGTCAAGGACAAGGTCGGGCTTGCCATCTCCAAGATTGAATTGCTTGCGTTTCGCACGGACTTCGACTGCGCCAGGCAGCGCGGACTCATTCCAGTCAACGTCTCATTCTTTTCCAAGAATGACAGGGATAGTGCGCTCAGGGCGATGCGTCGAGCTTTCGAGGAGGGGATTTGCGCCAGCGATCGTGTTGCAGTGGCCTCAGAGGGTGAGCGGCTTGGTGAAGTGACGGTCCCGGAAGGGCGGTTCGGGCTGGCGACTGTCTGCAGTGTTGCGATCAACGGTGTGTTACTGAAGGCCGGGGTACCCATGGACTCCAGGTTCGGCGGGATACTCGAGGTGAGAAATCGCAAGCCCTTGCGATTCGTTGAGCTGATTCACTACTCTGGCTCATCGCTTGATCCGTCTGAGGTGTTCATCCGTGCTGGGATGACCTCCGTGAAAGAGGCGGCGCTTAGTGGCAACGGAAGGATACTCGCCAATTTCCGAGAGATACCGGCCATATGTCGGGATACTGCGGAGGAGGTTGTCCGTGGATTGCGGAAGGCTGGATTGGGCGGGCTGATGGTGATGGGAAACACCAGCGAGGCGGTGTGCGAAACGGCGGTTGACCTCAACAGAATCGGCATTGTCCTGCTGGGCGGACTCAATCCCGTGGCCGCTGCCGATGAGGATGGCATCCCCTCTGTGAACCATGCCATGAGTACGGTCATGGAATACGAACAGCTAGTCAAGTTCAGCGAGCTATAGGCGAACAAGGTGAGGCCCATACGCAGGCTCGATGTGCATGAGATACGAGTGGTCAGGGGTGTGAACCCCGTTGAGGTCAGGGATACGTGGGAAATGGTGCGGTCGCAGTCCTTGGTGGGGTCAGGCCGCCGGCGGCTCGGCTGGCTTGTCGCCGGATGGTACGGATTTGAGGCGGGGCGGAAACCGGCGCCGCTGCAAGACGCAGGTCCTCGGGATTAGAGGCAGGCGCGGACGAGACTGTCCAAGTCTTGGTAAGGGGACAACCTGCTGAAGTCGACAAGCCCGGCCAGCGCCCTGGAGTACGCGCGGACTCCAGTCTCCTCAAGGATCGAGACCGGATTGAGACCGCCGATAACGATTGCCCCGAAACGGCCCTCGCTCACTGGGATTTCGAGCAGAGCCCGGCCGGGAAGGCCGATCTTGACGAATCCCCCGAGGCCCACTCTGTTGAGCCTGACAGCAAGCGCCTCAACAAGATCGCGGCTCTCCGCCGGAAACTCACGGAAGCTTGCCCCTATGCGGCCGTTGCCGGTCTCGATGGCACCCACGTAGTCGGTCATGCCGCTCCGAATGAAGACCTCAAGTGGGTCTATGGTCGTGCCCTCGTAGGTGATAGCCTCCACGAATCTGGTCACCGTCTTGTCTCGCAGTTCCAGAACTCCTCCAAACCTGGAGTGGGTGGGGACACCGTGCTGCAGCAGTACTCCATTCAGTGTGATGGAACAGACTGTGCCGACGCCAACCATTCCGTCCGGCACCGTGACGTGGCCAACGCGCTCCCCTGGCCGGAAAAGGCACACAAGGCGTCCCATAGCATATGCCTCTTCAAATACTTTGCAGATCATGTTGACACGCGGTGACAGCTCCCTCGGGTCGACGAGCGTGATGTTGATCACTACAGTCCCCGCCATCTTGTTGAGATCGAAGTCCATTCGGAATGTCATGCGATCAATCTTTGCCGACAGGAAACCCACTCGGTCCATGATTCTTGAGGAATCCAGTTCATTTATCCCGGCCTCTGTGATCCGACGGCCTCGTCTACCCATACTCTCAGTCAGGCCATGATCGTCCAGTTGCTTCAGATATAGGCGCACGGTCCGCTCGCTGACTCGCTGGCCAACTGACGACAGCGCGTCACTGATCTCCGAACTGCTGACCGGTCCGTCGATCGAACGAAGAACGTTCAGAATCGCGAGTTTCTTCTCTTCCTTCTTCTCCATCATCGTGTTTCGATTCTAGTATTTGGGGATGTTGTCTGTCAATGGCGGTAACGCAACGCAGTGTCGGTTGAGCCCCTGTGCCGTTGTTGCCCCCAGTGGTCAGCGCTCGCGACGCAACGACGCGAAGTGTCGCTTACAGCTCGTGAGACAGAGTCGATGTTTGGTCACTCCAGGGAAGGTCGGGCGGGGAGAAACTCCCAATATACGGCAGTTCTGCCGCAACCCTCGCAAGTCATCAACGTCACGGCACACCCGACAGCGGCCACACCTTCCGCGTTGTCAGCAGTGAACACTAACTGTGCCGGTGTCGTTGCGGCCGCGATGGCGTGGCTTCGTGGTCGCAGCGCAGAGGTTGACAGAGCGGCGCTGATGCGATAGGATGCAGGGCATGCGGTAACCGATTGCCGCTGTCGCAAATCCAGCACCGGCGTGAGATAACTTTTCAAACCTACTCTGACGATGAGTGACCAACTGTGATCACTGTAATTGGAGCCGGCGCAATTGGCCTCGCCATCGCTGCCCGGCTCGCTAAGGCTACCCAAGTATACATATTGGAGAAGAACGACTCCTTCGGACTCGAAACGAGTGGCAGGAACAGCGAGACCATCCACGCAGGGATCTACTATCCTGAGGCTTCTCTGAAGGCGGGACTATGTGTTGCCGGTAACACTCTGCTGTACGAGCTGTGTGAGCGACACGGAATAGCGCACAGGAAGACCGGAAAGTTGATTGTGGCCACTGACAGCGAGGAGGTCGCCGCACTCGAGGAACTCCTGGAACGAGGACGGAGGAATGGTGCCAGGGATCTGGGGATTCTCTCAGCAAGGGAGTTGCGGGGGCTGGAGCCAAATGTGCAAGGTGTCGCTGCAATCTCGTCGCCGTCGAGCGGCGTCGTTGACTCCCGTGCGTTGATGAAGTTCTTTCTCGCCACGGCGAGAGATCGCGGAGCAGAGATAGCGTACAGGTCGAGAGTGGTTGGAATAGAAAAGATTGGCGATGGCTACATGGTCTCTGTTCAGGACGATACGGGCATCCAAAGATATCGGACTGAGCTGGTGGTGAATTGCGCCGGGCTGCATTCGGACGAGATAGCCCGGCTCGCGGGAATCGACCCGGACGAGGCCGGCTACAGATTGCACTACTGCAAAGGCGAGTATTTTAGCGTATCGAGTCAGAAGAGCAAGCTGGTCGAGAGGCTCATATACCCGGTGCCGACGCCAGGCACCGGGGGCGTGGGAATTCACACTGTATTGGACATTGATGGAAGAATGCGGTTGGGGCCGAGTGCCAGATTCGTTGGCGAGATTGACTACGGCGTCGATGATTCTCAACAAGGGGTCTTCTACGACTCGGTGAAGGGCTTCCTCCCGTTCATTGAAGAAGACGACCTTGCGCC
>JAZFSU010000386.1:0-7390 GCA_036446335.1 Dehalococcoidia bacterium
AACCACCCCCGCTGACATATCGCGCTCGATCGATCGCGGGTCGGGCACGGCCTCCAAGCTGGTACAGCGTTTGGAGGCGAAAGGTCTGGTGACGAAAAGCAGCGGCCTGGACGGGAGCGGCACAGTAGCTGTGGCTATGACGGACAAAGGCCGTGAAGCATATGATCATTCCCTGAGGCAAGAGAACATTCGCCATCCGATGTCGCTGCTGTCGGCCCAGGATGTGAGGCAACTGGAACTGCTGCTCATGAAGCTGCTCATAGCCTCGAGGCTGGGCCACCGGGTCAATCCTGAGGTCTCCCATCCTTCGTCATGAGGACATGGCCTCGGCTGTCATGCGTACGAGGTGCTCGTCTAGTCGCGGCTTTGCTATCGACAAAGGCCGAAGATGCGCGAGGCGAACCCACGATCCTCTGTGTGTGAAGCAGACGCCAGTCGTGCTGTCCAGTGCTACCACTGAACGAACATGGGCATGACCACGTGGACGTAGTTGTCTTTCCCCACGGGCCGGATGACCCCAGGGCTCGAGGAGGTGGTGGCCTCCAAGGCGATATCTCCTTCGCCGAGGACGCCGAGCACGTCCACCAGGTACTTGCTGTTGAAGGCGATTTTCGTCTCCTCGCCCTCAACTTCGGCATCGATCTCGCCCATGTTGTCGCCGACCTCGTCGGCCCTCGCCGAGATGGAGACCTTGCTGGCCCCGTCCTTGGGCATTATCTGCAGACGGACGATGCCGCTGCCATCTCGGGCAAATATGGAGGCGCTTCTGGTGGCCCTCAGGAAATCGCTCAGCTTGACCACCGCCTTCGTGGTGTGGCTCTGGGGAATGAGTTGCTCATAGTTGGGGAAGGTGCCCTGGATCAGTTGCGAAACCATCTCCACATTCCGCAGCCGGAACATGACCTGGCTTCTCTGGGGGTTGATGGTGAGCTCCAACGGTTCTTCCTGATCGCCGAGCAGGCGGTTCAATTCTGTGAGGGAACGCGCCGGGATGATAACGGCCACGCTCTCTTCAACGGGGGCAGGCAGGGAAAGCTTGTACACCGCGAGTCTGAAGCCGTCAGCAGCGGCGAGGGTAAGCTGGTCACCGCTGAAGTCGGCAAGCACGCCGGTGAGAACCGGACGTGACTCCTCCGATGCCGCGGCGAAAACGACCTGCCCTATTGCCTGCCTCAGGTCCTCGGCCTTCACTTTCACGGTCAGACCTTCGCTGATCTTGGGGGTGGGCGGAAAATCTGTGGCATCCAGGCCGCTGATGCGTGCCTCGTCGCGAGCGCACGTCAGTTCAATGTTATGGCTGTTCGGAGCGAGCACCATATCGATCCGGCCGCTTGGCAACGAGTTCACGAAGTCGGTCAGCAGCCTCGCCGGAACTGTGGTTGTACCCTCTTCCTCGGTCGTGGCCGGTATCCAGCAGCTAATGGCGATCTCGAGATTTGTGGCGGTCAACCTGAGTTGGGAGCCCTCGGTCGCTATGAGAACGTTGTTGGTGATGGGCAGGACAGCCCTGGTGGCTACTGCCTTTCCCACTAGAGCAAGCCCCTTGCTGAAATCCTCTTGAGAACATGATACTTTCATAGTTCACCCCCTGGGATGGCGGCAGTAGTATACTCCCCGTCCGCCTCCCTAGTCAAGGGGTCGAGCGAAGAGATGCCCCGGCGTCGGACGGCGCGGCGCCAGCTTCCGCGGGCTTGAGTTGGCTGAGGAAGAGTTCCATGAGAATGAATTCGTTTCCGCCCTTGGTGATGCGTCCGCACGTGACGAATCCGCACTTCTGGAAAGACAGCTGTGCCCGGATATTCCAATCAAGCGTGTTCAGGTAGAGCCTCTCCAGCGCTGTGCCCCGGCAGATGTGCTCGATCAGCGTTCTTACCGCATCGGTGCCGTAGCCCTTGCCCCAGTATTCCCGATCACCTATCAGAATGCCCAGCTCCGCCTGCCTCTTCTCCGTGTCAATGTCGTAGTACATGCAGTTGCCGATGTGCTTCTCTTCCAGGCTGTCGATGGCAAACCGGCACCGCTTCTTGTTCGGGTGCCGCAGTTCATCGCCGTAGTAGGCCGTGAACTCCCTGTGGGATAGCCTGAAAGTCGGAGCCGCATCGAGCTGAGCCAACTCGGGGTCGCGTCGCCATGCGTAGTCGTTCTCCACATCGCTCAACAACTTCTCCCGCAGTATTACCTTCTCTCCCTGGAGCAAATTTGGCACCTCTGAGCAAGATTCTACTGTCTGGTTGATTGACAGTCAATCATTGGAGGGGAGAGGACGCCGTTCCGGCGGGGAGCGTGTCCGGTGCCTGGTTAGACAGCGTCCAGCCTCAATGATATACTTGACGCGATGAAGTCCGGGAGCAGAGCTTGAGCCAGGGAAAGCATCTTGTCATAGCCCTCGATCTTGGCGGAACACAGTTTCGTGTCGCTCTGGCGAACGACAAGGGGGAAATCCTCCGGCGGTACGCTGAGCCCATCAACTCGCCGGATGAGCCCGAACGGACTTTGGCGCGGATGAGAGATGCCTTCAGTGAGATGCTCACGGGCATCGACCGGGCTGAAGTGAGGGGCATGGGAGCGGCGGTGACGGGACTGATCAAACCCTCGTCCGGGGTTCTGCTCACGTCGCCCAACCTTCTTGCCTGGTACAATACTCCTCTCAAGGACATCTGGGAGCGCGATCTCCAGGTTCCGGTCTGGGTGTGCAACGATGCCAACCTTGCTGCTCTGGGTGAGCGTAGATTCGGTGCCGGCAAAGGTGCCAACGATCTTGTGTATCTCACAGTGAGCACGGGCATCGGGGGTGGGGTTGTCATCGGAGGCAGCTTGCTCGTCGGCTCGGCTGGCTTCGGCGCGGAGCTGGGGCACATGACGATTGACCTCAACGGGCCGAAGTGCAACTGCGGCAATGTGGGTTGCCTGGAGGTCCTCGCATCCGGGACCGCCATAGCTCGCTTGGCCGTCGAGAGAATTGCCCGCGGGGATGCGAGCGCAGTCGCTGACCGTGCAAACGGAGACCTGAATAAGGTGACCGCTGAGATGGTGGCGCAGGCGGCGGCGTCCGGAGATGCCCTGGCCCAGGAGGTGATGGACAGGGCGGGCACCAACCTTGGGGTCGGGGTGGTCAGCCTGATTCACATATTCAATCCTGAACTCGTCGTCATTGGCGGCGGGTGCTCCAAGGCCGGGGATCTCCTCTTTGGGCCTGTCCGTCGCATCGTCGCTGAGAGGACCATACCGGACATCGAGGTGAACGTCGTTCCTGCCGCTCTGGGAGATGACTCGGGCCTTCTCGGTGCCGTCGCCGTGGTTCTGGAGGAGACATCGCGCTAGGGGGCTAGGGGCTCATCCCAGGATCCTATCTCCTGTAGCACCTCCTGCGCCGCTTCGTGAACAGACTCATCCGGGCTGTCTAGGCACTCCTGCAGTGCCGCTTTTGCCTCGCTGCCGCCGGTTCTCCCGAGGGCCTCGATGGCGCACATTTGGACAAGGGTGTCGCCGTCATCGAGAAGCTCCACCAGTCGGGGAACAGCCTCTTCCGCCTCGAGCTCAGCGCATGCCCTCGCCGCCTCGAACCTGAGTCTGGGGTGCGGGCTGTGAAGTTCTGTCAGAAGTATCGGCAGCCAGCTGGGGTTGCAGTTCTGTCCCATGGCGTACAAGGCGCTTGCCTGCAATTCGCGGTTGCTGCCGTGGTAGGCCCCTCGAATGAGGTTCTCTACGTTCGGCTTACTCAGGGGGGCGATGGCTTCCAGCACCTTGCAGCGCACACTATCCTCCTCGTCCACGTTGTTGGATACGTTCAGCAACGTTTCCTCAACCTTCCGGGCATCACCCGGCAGGAGCTTGCCCAGTTCGGCGAGCATGGCAAACTTTCCCAAGGCAACTGCGGCAGCTTCTCGAACACGCTGCTCGGCGTCATCCAAGAGCACGCCGGTCATGTGGTCGATCAGGGACCGATCAGCACACTCCCCTAGCCCCTCGATGGCCGTGGCTCTCGTCTCACCGTCTTCGTCACCGAGGCAGGCCAGGAAGACGCCATCGAAGTCCAACTCGAGATTGTCCTCGGCGATCTCCGCCAGGCGGTGGAGAACCTGCCTTCGCCGCACTACGTCGATGTCGGGCCACGCCTCGAAGAAGAGCCGGAATTCTTCGGGGATGAGATCTGAGAGAATGGCGAGCTTGGACGCAATCAGAGGTTGGCCGAGGTCGCCCAATTCTGCAAGATAATGCTCGAAAGGAGACGACATGTTCCTTTTCCCAGCTGATCGTCACTGCTTCGATAGCGGAGTGATGTGCCTCCCCAACGAGACTTCCGTGGGGCGACGCCGTACTCTCCGACTGGCTGCTTCCGCGGGAACGACGAGAAACGCTTGGTTGGGATTGGGCTCCTGCTCCAACCATGCCTGAATACGCCTGGTGGTTGGGCAAAGCGCACGAGGTGTCCCCTCGGATAGCGCCTTCGTCTGGCAGGCCCCTAGGCCTTTCGCGAAACGGCCACACGCGGGCA
This sequence comes from Dehalococcoidia bacterium, assembly GCA_036446335.1. GTDB lineage: Bacteria > Chloroflexota > Dehalococcoidia > SZUA-161 > SZUA-161 > JAZFSU01. The sequence goes on from JAZFSU010000386.1 coordinate 4,496, forward strand.
GTAGATGTGGGGAGCGCGCAGCCGCCCTCCGACCCACTTCCCCTCACGCCCGATGGCTCCAATGTCCTTCAGGACTTCGTAGATGTTGCCTGACACCATGGTGTCCTTCACACGCCCCACGATTTTCCCGTTCTTCACGCTGTAGCCGAGCAACACGTTTCCGCTGAAGTCACCGCCCAGAACGTTTCCCTGAGAAGCGCCCATGAGCTGCTCAACGACCAGACCTTCCTTGATGTCAGCCAGCATGTCCTCGAAGCTGGCATCACCGTTTTCGAGGACGATGTTGGTGAGTGATGGGCTCGGAAGGCTGGCCAGACCTCGTGAGCCGCTTCCCGTGCTTCGTGCGCCGGCCAGGGCAGCGGTCTGCAGGTCATAGATGAAGTTGGCCACGACTCCGTTCTCTATGAGTGCCGTACGCTGGCTGGGCACTCCTTCGTCGTCGCAGAACCTGCTTCCGGGACGGTAGTCCTCCGTCGGATCGTCCCAGATGGTGAGTCTGGGATCGAAAACGAGATCGCCCTTCCTGGTTCCCAGAGGCGAAGCCCCCTGGAGAACGGTCTTCCCGTTGATAGCCATAGCGAATGGCGCTATGAACGCGCTGACGACTCCGTGCGGCGTGAATATCACGGGCAACTGCCCTTCGGGAGCTGGAGCTGTCTCCTTGGCTCGGTCCAGCTGTTCGATGGTGGTGGCGACCACTGCGTCGGCGTTGGTGAGAGGGTGGCACGAGCTCTCTGTCTCGCCGACAAAGAGCATGTCCGTGCCCCTGATGAGAACGCCCTCGACGCCGAACCCGAATCCACTTTTTACGTAGGACGCCCTGCCGCCGCGTGAGTTGATGATCTGGATCGTGACTGTGCTCGCCGATACGGAGGCTTCGCAGACCAGCTCGGGGGTATGCTGCCGCACCCTGTCGATGAGGGACTGTCCCAGCTCCACCATCTGTTCCTCGGTGACTGCCTCGATGCTGGCATCATAGACGTTGACTGTTGAATAGGCCTCAAGCTGAGGCAGATGGAACTTGGCCTCTGCACCGAATTGGGCCACCTCTGACGCCATTTCCACGAGCTCGCTGGTGCCGTTCATTCTGTTGCTGGCGGAGAGCCCGATGCGTCCCCGCTTGATCAGGCGCAACGCCCTGCCTGAGGTCTCGTGGCTCTGCACCTGCTTCAGACGGTTGGCCTCGAAGACAACGTCGGTCTGCTTGCGGGACACGGAGAAGACCTCGGCTTCCTCAGCTACCCTTTTTGCCTGTTCCAGCATCTCTTCCATGGCATGGCCTCCTGCGACCTTCGGGTTGTCCAATTGCCTGTCCTGCGACACTCTGGCCTATCTTAACACAACGAGGCTTGCTGCAAAACGGCGTTTGTCGTCTCACAAGCTCGGCGTGGATCGCGACATGGGTCCGCGGCCTTGTTAGGTCGCGGCCTTCTCGCAGTAGCGTTTGGCGGCCTCCACGAACTCCCTGCATTTCGATTCGTCCGAGAACGAGTTCTTGGGGATGATATGGGCCATCTCAGTGCTGGTGTAGATGAATACGTGTCTCCTGGTAGTCACGATCCGACGGACGTCTTTCCACATGGTCTTGGCATTGCCGGTTTCGGTCTTGTCTGTGACTGCCTTGGGCGAGAGTGAGAGCCTGTGCCTGCTGACGGTGCTTCCGATCTGACCCTGCATGTGCAGCTTCAAGACCTGCTTCTTGATGTTCTTCTGGAGAAGGCGCGGTGAGAAGCCGATCCACACCACCGCCACGACGAGCAGAGGTAGGCCTGACAGCGCGGCTGAGGGATTCATGTAGATCAGCGCGAGCCACGCCAGCAGTGCAAAGGCTGGGAGAGTAAAGCGGAATAGCAGTCGCTTGGTGCGGAAAACGGGCGAGTGCTGGTAGTGATACAGGTTGAGGTAGAGGACGTCATCCAGGGAGTTTTCGTATTCGATGAGCACTGTTGTCTGTTCCTATCGGGCCTATCCCCCTCCCAGCAGGCACTTCTGTATTCTGATGTGAGGGCTGCCGTTGGACACGGGCAGCGGCATCTGGCCTCCCTTGCCGCAGCCTCCGCCCTCGTTCATATCGAGGTCGTTGCCGACGGCGTCGATGTTCTCGAGGGTGGTGAACACGTTGCCACTGAGCACGACCGGGCGCAGGAGTTCCTCCACCCTGCCGTTGCGGATCATGTAGGTTTCACCGGCTGAGAAGGTGAACATCTCCATGCTCGTCATCCCGCCGTACCAGTTCTTGGCGTAGACCCCTTCTTTGATACCAGAGATGAGATCGTCGAAAGTGGCTTCCCCGGGCTCGATGTACGTGTTGGTCATGCGTACGATAGGCTCAAACGTGTAGTCGATTGCCCTGGCGTTGCCGGTCGGTGCCTCGCCCATCTTCACCGCCGTCTCGCGGGAGTGAAGCCGCCCCGTCAGAACCCCTTCGGTTACGAGGTAGGTCTTCGTGGCCGGAACTCCCTCGTCGTCGTACTTGTAGCTGCCTCGCAGTCCGGGAACGGCGGCGCCGTCGACGATGTTCAGATGCTTGCCCCCGAATGTTCGTCCCAGGACCATTATCTCCCGCATGCGGTCGTTCTCATAGACAAAGTCGGACTCGGAAAGGTGGCCGAAAGCCTCGTGGACAAAGACGCCTGCCAGCACCGGGTCACAGATAACGGTGTACTCTCCGCCCTTGAGCTGGGGTGCGGATAGGAGATCGACGGAGCGCCTGGCCATTTCCTCGACATCGGTGTGAAGCTTTTCGACGAAGCCGTAGTCGCCGCTGCTCCCCAAGCTCAGTGACGACTGCTGCACGTTGCCGCCGTCCCTCGCCACGGCGCTGAACCTCGCCATCAGGTCCACCCTCGCCTGCTCTATGTAGCTCCCCTCGGAGCTTGCGAAGATGACCTTCTT
>JAZFSU010000387.1:0-10360 GCA_036446335.1 Dehalococcoidia bacterium
ACTGCCGGTATGCCCGAGGACCTGCGTCGATCGTCAGGCAGGAAACGTGTGTTCCTCAACCGTCTCCTGTTCGATAGAAGCGAGATCTAGACGCGGATCGCCGGGCGGGGCGCAGAGCCATACAGAGCAACTCCTTTCATATCGTCTGTACGCCTGTTCGCCTTTGCCTTGCCGGGGTATATAATAAGAACGATGGGTTTGGCTGTAGTAGCGAGGGACGTTGCGTACCTGAAAGAGGGATTGGGCGAACTGCCGGAGCCCGTGGCTAGGCCTGTGCTAATCGTGGTCAGCGGCCTGCCCGGCACCGGCAAGTCCCATTTTAGCCGAAAGCTGTCAGAACGGCTGCCGTGCGTGATTGTGGAGAGCGACGCTCAGCGCAAGCGGCTCTTCTCATCGCCGAGCTACAGCTCGGGGGAGAGTCAGCGGCTGTTTGCCGCTTGCCATCGCTTGATCGAAGATCTCATAGACGCTGGCGTCACGACGGTCTTGGATGCCACGAACCTCGTGGAGCATCACCGGGAACGTTTGTACCATATCGCGGATCGCCTGAGGGCCAAGCTGATAGTTGTGCGACTGGAAGCGCCTCAGTGGTTGGTGCACGAACGATTGCAGGGCCGGATGCGCTGTGTAGCTGCGGACGACAACTCGGAGGCTGACTGGGCCGTCTATCAGCGGATGACGGGAAAGGCAGAAGCTATTCGGCGCAACTACTACGCAGTTGACACTTCCGGAGACATCAACCCGGCCATTGACAAGATTGTCCGTGAAGCGAAACGGTAGAGTGCGCCGGGGTACAGGCCCCTGGACTCGCTAGCCAGGCATGCCCGGCTGTAAGTTCGGGTGGGCGGCGCGATGCTTATTGGGTTGCAGCGCTTCCTCGCTGCCACGTTGCGCCCCGATTGCCCGTCAGTTTCCGATGTGCTATATTTAGGAGGACGAGCGCGGCACAAGCTGTAAGGGGGCGAAATTGTTTGATGAACTGAAGGTCTTTAGCGGCAATGGCCATCCTCAGTTGGCTCAGAGGGTCTGCGAGTATCTGGGCCTCCCTTTGGGCAAGATGGATGTGTTTCAGTTCAGCAATGAGAATATCTTTGTTCGCGTATTGGAGAATGTGCGGCAGCGTGACGTGTTTATCGTTCAGCCGATTTGCACACCGGTGAACAAGAATCTGATGGAACTCCTGATAGTCATCGACGCAATGAAAAGAGCTTCGGCCGGCAGGATCACGGCTGTGATCCCCTACTACGGCTACAGCCGCACGGACAAGAAGGATCAGCCTCGGGTCCCCATAACTGCGCGTCTGGTGGCTGACCTGATCACTGTGGCGGGAGCGAACCGCGTCCTCACCGTGGACCTGCATGCGGGGCAGATCCAGGGCTTCTTCAACATACCGGTTGACGAGTTGAGCGCTCTGTACATCTTGAGCGAGTATTTTGAGCAGAAAAAGTTGGATGACTTAGTGGTTGTTGCCACTGATGTGGGGATTGCCAAGCGTGCCCGTGATCTTGCTGAGAGGCTTGATGCGCCTCTGGCCATTGTCGAGAAGCGTAGGGTTGGGAATGAGGACAATTCGGAGACGTTGACGGTCATCGGTGATGTTGCCCGCAAACGGTGTCTGCTCGTCGACGATGAGGCGGATACTGGCGGCTCGCTATCGAACGCTGCTTCCGCACTGAAAGAGCACGGGGCCACGGAGATAAGCGCCTGCTGCACGCATCCTATCCTGTCTGGCTCCGGGGTCCAGCGCTTGGCGTCGAGCGAGATCAAGGAGTTGGTGGTCACGGATACTGTGCCGGTGCCTGAAGAGAAGAGGATCGACAAGATCACTGTGCTCTCAATGGCGTCTTTGATCGGTGAGGCGATTCATCGCATCCACGCCGGACTATCGGTGGGCGCGATGTTTCAATAAGGACGGGACATGTTCAAGCGCGTTGCCAGTATCATCGGGGGCTCAAACGAGAAGGAACTCAAGCGGCTCCAGCCGATAGTTCTTGAGATCAACGCGCTTGAGTCCGACTTCGAGAAGCTGAGCGACGATGAGCTACGTGAGAATGCTGATGGGCTCAGGGGCCGGGTTGCCGACGGCGAGCCCCTCGAGGACCTTCTTCCCGAGGCATTTGCCGCCGTTCGGGAAGCTGCCAAGCGCCGCATCGGACAGCGCCACTTTGATGTGCAGCTTGTAGGGGGCATTGTCCTCCACCAGGGAAAGATCGCCGAGATGAAAACAGGCGAGGGCAAGACCCTGGTTGCCACACTGCCTGTGGCCCTGAATTCGTTCACCGGCCGTGGTGTCCAGGTTGTTACGGTGAACGATTACCTGGCGAAGCGCGATGCCCAGTGGATGGGGCCCATCTATCATACTCTGGGCGTGAGCGTGGCATGTATCCAGCATGATGCCGCCTTCATCTACGATCCGGACTATGAGTCGGAGGACTCCAGGCTGCGGTGCCTGCGACCGATAGTGCGTCGCCAGGCCTATGAGGCGGACGTCACCTACGGCACCAACAATGAGTTCGGTTTCGACTATCTCCGGGACAACATGGTCGTCGATCTTTCGCAACGCGTACAGCGGGAACTGCATTATGCCATCGTCGACGAGGTGGACAACATACTGATCGATGAGGCGCGTACTCCTCTCATAATCAGCGGAGCTGCTGAGGAAGCCGCGCAGAGCTACCAGACCTTCGCCAAGTTGGCTCCTCGGCTGCGTCCTGAGGACGACTATGTTGTGGAGGACCGCACCCGAGCGTTGACTCTGACCGAGGACGGAGTCGCGAAGATGGAGCGCTGGCTGAATCTGCCGAATCTCTACGATCCAGCAAACTACGGGCTTACCCACTACCTGGATAACGCGCTGCGGGCGCATGTCCTGTACAAGAGAGATCGCGACTATGTCGTCACGAAAGACGAGGCGACGGGTGAAAACATCGTCGTCATCGTTGATGAATTCACCGGCCGGATGATGCTTGGACGCAGGTACTCTGAAGGGTTGCATCAGGCAATCGAGGCCAAGGAGGGCGTCAAGATTCAGCGCGAGAGCGTGACTCTGGCCACCATCACGTTTCAGAACTACTTCCGAATGTATGAGAAGCTTGCAGGCATGACCGGAACGGCGGTCACAGAGGCCGAAGAGTTCCACAAAATCTACAAGCTCGATGTGGTGGTTGTCCCCACGAACAGGCCACTGGTTCGCGTTGAGAACCGGGACCAGGTCTACAAGAATGAGGAGTCCAAGTTCCGGGCGGTGGTGAGGGAAATCGAGGAAGTCCAGGCCCAGGGACGGCCGGTGCTGGTGGGCACTGTCTCTATCGAGAAATCGGAGCGCCTTAGCCAGCTTCTACAGCGGAAAGGCATAAGCCATAAGGTGCTGAATGCGAAAGAACATGAGAAGGAGGCCAGCATCGTGGCTGAGGCGGGCCGCGTCGGGGCTGTCACCATAGCCACCAACATGGCAGGCCGTGGCGTGGACATTATCCTGGGTGGCAGGCCGGACGAGAGAGATCGCGCGGATTGGGAGAGCGAGCACAATCAGGTGATCGAGTCAGGCGGGTTGCATGTTGTTGGGAGTGAGAGGCACGAGGCCAGGCGCATCGACAATCAGCTCAGGGGTCGTGCCGGGCGGCAGGGAGATCCCGGAAGCTCTCGCTTCTTTGTGTCGCTTGAGGATGACCTGATGCGGAGGTTTGGAGGCGATCGAGTCAAGGGGATCATGGACTGGGCCGGCTTCGATGAAGACACGCCTCTGGAGCATGGCTTGGTGGGGAGGGTGATTGAGAACTCGCAAACAAAAGTCGAGGGGTACCATTATGACATTCGCAAGCACCTTGTGGACTATGACGATGTCGTGAACAAGCACCGGGAGGTAATCTACGAGGAGAGGGAGAAGATCCTGAGCGGCGCCGACCTGAAGGCCAATATCCAGGACATGATAACGGGGGGGCTGAAGGAAGCGGTATATTCCCGCCTTGCCGACGAGCACGGCGATAACTGGGACCTGGATGGGCTTGTTGCCAGCGTCGGCACGATTCTCCCACTGCCTCCTGGTCTCGACAAGGATGCTCTGTCTCGGATGAGTCGCAAGGAGGTTGAGAAGTCGCTTGTTGATCATGCCGAATCGTTCTACGAGGCGCGAGAGAGTGAACTCGGTGAGCAGAACATGCGAGTTCTTGAGAGATTGGTGATGCTGCGCTCCATCGATGCGCGATGGAAGGATCATCTGACCGACATGGAGGAGATGCGGCATGGAATAGGCTGGGAGGGGCAGGCTCAGAGGGACCCTCTTGTGGCCTACAAGAGGCGAGGATACGAAACGTTCCAGAACCTGATGGGTGGCGTTCAGAACGATATAGTGCACACAATATATCATGTGGGAATTGTCAGGGAGCGGAAGCCTCAGGAGCGGGAGAAAGTCCCTGTGGCGCATCGAACTGGGCGAAACGATCCCTGCACCTGTGGGAGCGGCAAGAAATACAAGAAATGCTGCGGCAAGTAGAGTATTGCCCCCGGTGTGGGACGAAATGGACAACGCAACTGTGGCTCGAATACTCTTGGACATTGCCGGTCTGCTTGAGCGCAAGAGGGAGAGTCATTTCAAGATCTGGGCCTATCGCCAGGCTGCCCAGAGAGTAGAGGGATTGCCCGTGGGTATCGAGCAGGTCATGAGGGAAGGCAGACTGCGTGAGATTCCGGGCGTTGGCGAGGCGATTGCCTAGAAGGTGGCAGAGATCTTGACTGCCCGGCGTCTGGAGTTCTACGAGAAGCTGCTCTCGGAAGCGGCGAATCGATCTTGCCTGGGGGAGGAGGACCAGCAACAAGCTGTTGGCGGAGGCAAGTGAAATGGCGAACGATGATTCTAGTTGCCATCAGGAAGCTTCGGTGGAGGATAGTGCCGCACTGGGACACCTCAGGCAGAGCGTCGCGAGCGGCAAACCATGGCATGTGGCCGTGCTTGAGGCTATCGGTCTCTGGACTTGTGCCGAGGAGGACGTCAACGGACACCACTACTGCTATCTGATCGATGGCGAGGCCTTTGACTGGCTTCTGCTTGCCGAGCGTCTGTGCCAGGAAGTGGCCAAAGCTATTCCAGAGGAGGAATTGACGACGCTCCTCTTCTTTGGCAGGCTGCCTGAGGAGTTCTCAGCGGAGAGGTTCAGGCAGGTCATTGGCGAGGCCAAGTACCACGCCTACCTCAATTATCTGTATGGTGTCACAATCGAGAAGTTCCTTCTGCTGGCGGTGGAGGAGGAGATCTGCAAAGAGTCTCAATCCGGTGTCTTCTCCACGGACGAGCATGATCCGGCTGACGGGCATCAGAGGCTCTACGGCGCGAGCCAGGAGAGCCTTCTACGGACGTTTCGAGAGGCGAAGGGATATCCTCAAGAGGCGACAATCGGTATCGGCCAGCTGCATGAGTTCACGTATTGGCTGTTCAAGCATCGGATCAAGAGCTGTGACAAGGCGCGAGTGGCCAGTGACACCAAGAAGGGTATGGAATGCCTGAAGCGCCTGGACTCGACAAGGCGAATGTCGGATGGCCAGGAGGAATTGCCTCAAGTGATCGACCGCGTCCTCTGATGGGCTGAGATCGTTTGAGGCTCCCCCCGTTTCATCGCACCGCTTCAGAGGTGTGGGACTGGCGTGTGTCGCTTTGCGAGCTGCGGGTCGCTTCTGATGGCTCGCACCAGGGGCGGCAGGCGATGGGCCAATGCCTCGGGATGTTCCTGTAGGCAGTCGTTGTATGGCGGGCTAGTATTCGCTATAATAGGCCCCACGCTAGCGAGACACTCGCCCGCATCGGATGCAGGCCTGAGTTCTCGACAGGGGCTGGAGGGTGGCAATCAGAAATGCTGCTTGCGATTGATATCGGGAACACCAATATTGCGGTAGGGGTGTTCGAGGTGGAGCGGCTGAAGGCTACCTGGAGACTCGGCACTGACGTCCACAAGATGGCGGATGAGTATGCTGCGCTCCTGTTCAACCTGTCAACTTTGAAGGGCCTGAGCTTCTCGGACATAGACCAGGCCATTATCTCGAGTTCCGTTCCACCACTGGTGACGACTTTCGATGAGTTGTGCCGGCACTATTTTGAGGTTACGCCTATGGTGGTTGGTTCCGGGATCAAGACCGGGGTTCGTATCTCGATCGACAACCCGCGAGAGGTCGGACCGGACAGGGTTGTCAATGTTGCGGCTGCTCACAGGATGTACGAGGGGCCTCTGATTGTCGTCGATTTTGGTACTGCCACGACGTTTGACGCTGTATCAAGTGAAGGGGACTACCTGGGGGGCGCTATTGCTCCCGGGATTGGAATATCGGCGGAAGCGCTGTTCGAGCGGGCTGCGAAGCTGCCCAGGGTGGAGCTGATTCGCCCCAAGAGGGCGATCGGCAGGAACAGTGTGACGGCAATGCAGTCGGGCATCATATTCGGCTATGTGGGCTTGATCGAGGGCATCGTGGCTCGCATGCGGACGGAGTTGGGAGGAGAGGCGAAGGTGATCGCTACCGGCGGACTTGCTGAGATCATTGCTGAGGAGACGTCTGCGATCGATGCTTTGGAGCCGGACCTGACACTGCTGGGACTGCAGATGATGCATCGCCTGAACAGCGTGCAATAGCCGATTGAAGCGGAGGGAACGTGTTCGAGGGGAAAACCATTGTCTTGGGAGTGACGGGCAGCATCGCCGCCTATAAGGCGGCAGACCTTGCCAGCAAGCTGACGCAAAGAGGGCTGACCGTTGACGTCGTGCTGACCAGGGCGGCGATGGAGTTTGTGTCGGAGCTGACTTTTCGGAGTATCACTCACAGGCCGGTCGTCACGGATATGTTTGAGCCGGCCTCCGAGTTTAGTGTGGAGCACGTTGCTCTGGCCGAGCGGGCGGACGTGGTGGTCGTTGCACCGGCGACCGCCAATACGATTGCGAAGTTGGCGGCAGGCATCGCTGACGAGATGCTGACCTGCACTGTCCTTGCTACCCGGTCACCGGTGGTCGTTGCCCCGGCGATGGACGCTGGGATGTATGACAACGCTGTGACGCAAGAGAATCTCGACAAGTTGCGCTCTCGCGGTTTCGTGATTGTGGGACCGGGCCATGGTCGGCTGGCATCAGGACTGGTAGGTGCAGGGAGATTGGCCGACAACGACGAGATCTCGGGCGCCATCTTTGAGGTGTTGGGGCGAGGCGGCGATCTGTCCGGCAGGCGGATTGTGGTCAGCGCGGGCGGGACGCAAGAGGCTATTGATCTTGCACGCTACGTCAGCAATCGGTCCTCCGGCAAGATGGGCTACGCCATAGCGGAGGCCGCACGGGACCGGGGGGCAAGCGTGACTCTGGTGACAGGCCCCACCGCGCTGTCATCGCCAGCTGCCATTGAAGTGGTGCATGTGACCACCGCTCAGGAGATGCAGGCTGCGACAAGGAGTGCCGTGGTTGCGGCGGACGTTCTCATCATGGCTGCCGCTGTCGCTGACTACCGAGCAGCCAGCGTGCCTGAAGGCAAGATTAAGAGCGAATCGGACACGCTTGCCATCGAGCTGGTCAAGACGCCGGACATAGTCGGAGAGCTAAGCGGGGACTTCATCAAGGTGGGTTTTGCAGCTGAGAGCGAGGACTTGGAGGCGCGGGCGGTTGTGAAGCTTAAGCGCAAGCAACTCGACCTTATTGTGGTTAACGATATCTCTGCCGAGGACAGCGGGTTCGAGGTGGACACGAATCGGGTCATGCTGATTGGCCGAGATGGGACGGCGGAACCGCTGCCTCTGATGCTCAAGTCTGAGGTGGCCCACAAGATACTGGACAGGGTTGTGCTGCTTCTGGCGCGTTCCTGATGGCTGTGTCGACGGAGGGTGCAGCGTTCCGGGCGACCGATTATCCGCTGAGGTCCTTCGATCTGCGGTGAGGTTGACAATCCCCACTCCATGGCGTAAATTTATGAAGACTGCCTCACGAAGCTGCTCGCCAGAGCCAACGGGCGGAGTCGAGAGGAGACCGCGGCAGCGTAGCTCAGAGGCTAGAGCAGGGGACTCATAAGCCCAAGATCGTTGGTTCGAATCCAACCGCTGCCACTCTTGTTGGTTGTTCTTCACATAACCTGTTGAGTTCGTGTTACTTTCCCCATTCTCCGCTTCCTGCCGCGGTCAAGGCTGGGCACTGGCCGGTCTGTGTCCCGCCGCCGTTAGTAGTTCTAGACGTATACTGCCTGTCCCTGACATCTCCACAGTCTATATGCATAACCGGGTGCTCGAATGACAGGGCGTCTTCGACTGATTTCCACTGAAGGCAGGCGAAGGATGGGAGCAATGCCGCGCCTGTTCCTGCCGCAGCCAGCAGATGGCGGAGTCAAGTCCGGAGATGCCGCCTCGGAGGATCGGAATACAGCGATTCCGGGTCCATATGGAGCAGAAGTTCTTGTCTTCCCATTGACGGCGGCGTGTGAACACCTTACACTGACGACGGCGCGCTGTGTTCGGACGTAGGAGAAGTCGATATGCTCAGAAGGAATAATGAGCTTGGCTTTGTGATGGCGGCTGCTGGCATGCTAGCCGGTGTGCTGGGTTTTTGGGCGGCAGCGAACACCGATACGTCGCTGGCACTGGGAATCACAGGAATGGTGGTGGGCGCAGTACTCATGTTCTGGGCGCTGCTGCCATCTGTCAAGGGGGAGAAGTAGCTGTTGAGGCAGTCGAACCCCCGTAGCACATGCTTAGGTGGTGTGCGACACAGGTATTATGTTGGCCTCTGCAGTTCCCCGCTGTGACGTAGCGTCTTTTCGGAACGCGACATCTTGGCCGGTTTTACCTGGTTCTCGTCCTCAAGTTCGTATGATTCTTCATCGGGTTTGTCCTGAGCGGCCAGGCGTGTCCGCCGACCAGGACCGATTCCTGGCTACCGGGCCCAAGGATCGGGCCCGGGCGTCTCCGCCAAGGAGCTAGGTTGCCGGAGGTTGAATTGCCCCGCCACCGGATGGGGCCGGCGAGTCTGAGGATTTGTCCGAAACTGACTGGCTGGCCAACAATGCCAGACCCATGAATGTCAGACACAAAGTCCTATGCCCATTACCTTCGCGTCTGTAACGACCCCCACGAGCTGCACGAGGACGGGCAGCGGCCCACAGTTGCCGCAGCCATATTTTTCTTGCCGCTGCGATTGATCGGGGATGCGGTCGCTCGCTGCACACTTGGGGCACTCGACGATCACAGAGGACCTCATTCAACGCATCGAATGGAAGCATCGTAGTGGCTTTTGCGCCTGGTGACAACACCGCACGGTCGTGAGCGCGAGCGGCAGGACTCTGCCCGCGGCTGCGGGTACGGCCCTTCAGTGCTTGATCCCTGCTGGCGCTTGCGGACAGGAATACAGCGTGTGCCGTAAGAAGCTATGACGGGGCGAGAAAGCAGCTCGTCTAAGGGAGCTGGCGGAGAGGGCTGCTAGACTTGGTCTGGGTACTGCGATAGATCTGTGGTCGGGAAGACCAGCCCTGGGTCCCTCATCGACTTTGTTCAGCCGGTATCGTGTTGGGCGTCTCGACATCGCTTGGCCTGCAGCAGACTCCTCAGAAGGCGGGCAGTGCCAGTACCGCACGCGAGTTCAATAGAGAAGGTAGGCTACTGGTATCAAAAGTGCGGTCGCTACACAGAAGATTGCCGCAACCGCCAGAAAGACAATGGCGGGTAGACCGAGCAGGCCAAGGAGCGGAAATTCGACACTCAAGGCAGCTATCACGGCGATCAGGCCGAGAAAGCTGGCGCCAGAAGTGGCATCCCTGGCCACCACCTGTCTTCCGCGGACACTTCTCTTACGCTCTAGTTGCCGCAGCAATTCCAGCACGAGACAACCCTTTCCGGTTACGAGTGACTCGGTTGTGCTCCTCCAAAAGCCGAGTCACCATTGATGTCTTGCGAAGAGTGCCTCTGGAATCTAGGCCAGGAGAAGGCCAATCGGAGCCAGGAACACCGTGAACAGCATCAAGACGCCTAGCGCTGCCAGAAGAGCAGCTACCGCGACGCCGACCCCAAACATGGGCGATGGCAAAACGCCAACGAGCGCCATCGGCACGGCAATGGCAAAAAGGCCGTTGCCTGCCGTGGCAAGTCTGCCCGCCTTCCGTCTTTCGTAGTTTCGTCTGCGGTACTCAAGTTTCATCAGGAACCGCATCATGGGACTCCTCCAATCGTGGATTACGCGCCCTTGCAGGCGAATCTAGGAGACGTACTGCTAACCAGGTAGGAACCTTTAGCACGCTCCCACGTATAGGAAACCCTGTGGCGGTCAGGCAGGATCGTTGTGAGATCGGCGGCGGCACACTCCTGAAAGAAGTGTCCGTGGCTCGTTTATATCACTTCAGACGCTGTTTGTCAACATGA
>JAZFSU010000388.1:0-3737 GCA_036446335.1 Dehalococcoidia bacterium
GGACGGACAAGAGACAAAAAGACGTGAAAATTCTAGCAGCGCCGCTTGTTACTGTCAACTTGGCCTGAGCCATTTGATCAAAAGGCTGCCATGGGTGGAGTCAGGAAACTATGGTGGCGATGCGTCGTGATTTGTTGACACGGATCAGGTCATGAGCTACGATTCTCGAGGGCTGTCGACGTTCAATAGTGCTGTGTCAGCCAGGCCAGAGAGGATAGGTGTTGTCATGATGGGAATAATCTCGTACGGCGCGTATGTACCTATGCTGCGTGTCAGCCGCAAGACGATTTCCGCTGCTACAGGGTGGCTGGGGTCTGCGCCCGCATTGCCGGGCGAGAAGGCGGTGGCTAACTACGATGAGGACAGTCTTACCATGGCGGTGGCTGCCGCTACGGATTGCCTAGGCGGCCTCGATCGCGAGAAGATTGACCATTTGCATTTCGCCACTACGACCTCGCCATACGCAGAGAGGCAGGGCGCGGTGATAACGGCCACTGCCCTCGATCTTCGCCCCGACATAAGGACGGCCGACTTCGGCCATTCGGTCAAAGCGGGCACGACTGCTTTCCTATCAGCGGTGGACGCCATAAAGGCCGGATCGGCGGGCAACGTGATGGTGTGCGCCACGGATTGCCGCCTCGGCAAGGCTGGAAGCTCCCAGGAGCAGTCTTGCGGTGATGGTGCTGCGGCCCTTCTGGTGGGAGACGGCGACGCGATCGCGACCGTCGAAGGGTCTTACTCGCTTTCCTATGACTTCGTGGACCACTGGCGAGCCGAAGGGGACAGATACGACCGGAGCTGGGAGGACAGGTGGATACGGGACGTTGGCTACAGCAGGTTCATACCGGAGGCCATCTCGGGTCTTCTGAGCAAATACGGCCTGGATATCAAGGATTTCGCCAAGGTCCTCTACCCGATCCTGTATCCCAGAGAGCACGCGGGGATCGGCAAGAAGCTGGGGGCGGAGCCGGAGCAGATTCAGGACCAGGTCTTCGCTACCGTAGGCGATACGGGTACGGCCTACCCATTGATGATGCTGGTAGCGGCGCTCGAGGAGGCCAAGCCCGGCGATAGAATCCTCGTCGCCAGCTACGGCAATGGCTGCGACGCCTTCTTCGTTCAGGTGACAGAGAATATCGAAAAGACCCGGGATCGGCGAGGTATGAGAAAGCATCTTGCTCTGAAGAAGGACATGGAAAGCTACGAGAAATTCGCCGCGTTCCGCGAGATTCTGGCGGTGGACACCGGGCGGCGCGGCGAGGAGATAGGCGCCACCCAGCTGTCAACGTTGTGGCGGGAACGCAAGATGGTTCTGGCCTGTTGCGGGTCGAAATGCACAGCCTGCGGCACCCCGCACTACCCCCGGCAGGTGGTGTGCGCCAATCCCGCTTGTGGGGCCATTGGCCAGATGGAAAGCTATCGCTTCTCTGACAGGAGAGGGCAGCTCTTCACCTATACGGGAGACTCACTCGCTCCCTGTCCGAACCCACCGGCCATATACGGCGTTGTGACGTTTGAGGGGGGAGGCAGGTACACGTTTGATGTGACTGACGCGGAACTCGACGCGCTCGAGGTGGGCACGCCTGTGGAGATGACGTTCCGCAGGAAGTACCACGACGCTACTAGAGGCATTCATGGCTATTTCTGGAAAGCGACTCCGGCGCGCGACTGAGAGTTCTGCGAAAAGGGAGGCAGCATGGCTGAGGGGATAAGGGACAGGGTTGCCATTATCGGGATGGGCTGCACTAAGTTCGGCGAGCATTTTGATAAGAGCGCCGATGAGTTGATAGTCGAAGCGGCTACCGAGGCCATTGAGGATGCCGGGATCGAGAAGAAGGACATTGGTGCGGCATGGACCGGCACGTGCTATGAAGAGACGAACGTAGGGAAATCGGGCATCCCGCTGGCGATTGCCTTGAAGCTGCCCTTCATTGGCGTAACGAGAGTCGAGAACTGGTGCGCTACCGCGTCCGAATCGCTGAGGGGCGCGTGCTACGCAGTTGCTGCAGGTGCCTACGATATCTGCCTTGCAGTCGGCGTTGAGAAGCTGAAGGATACGGGCTACGGCGGCTTGCCGCAGAACGAGGTCCAGTGGGGAACGGTGCGCAGATTGGTCGATGCGAACCAGACAGCACCCGGCATGTTCGCCATGCTGGCCACTCGATACTTCAGCCGCTACGGCATCGGCCCGGAAGAGGGCAAGCGAATGCTGGCTATGATCTCGGCCAAGAGCCATCGCAATGGCGCCTTGAATCCCAAGGCCCACCTGCGGAGAGAGGTGACAGTCGAGCAGATCATGAACGCTCCCATAATTGCCTGGCCGTTGGGCCTGTTTGATTGCTGCGGGGTGAGCGATGGTGCGGCGGCCGCCATCGTGACCAGGGCCGACATGGCGGGGCGATTCCGGCGCGACCCGGTTCTGGTCAAGTCGATGCAGATCGTGACGAGCTCGGGTGAGGAGATGCTATACGATGACGACTGGACTCACGTCGAGTCGACCAGCCGCGCCTCGCAGAGGGCGTACCAGGAGGCGGGGATCACAAACCCGCGCGAAGAGATAAGCATGGCCGAGGTCCATGACTGCTTTTCCATAACCGAGGCTATTACGATGGAGGACCTTCAGTTCAGCTCTCGGGGGAAGGTGAAAGATGACATCGAGTCCGGCTTCTTCGAGCTGACCGGCGGGCTGCCTGTTCAGCCGGATGGTGGACTGAAGTCATTCGGCCATCCCGTCGGCGCTTCAGGACTGCGGATGGTCTATGAGATGTACAAGCAGCTGCAGGGGAAGGCGGATGCCAGGCAGATCAAGGACCCCAAGTTTGGCCTGACGCACAACCTCGGCGGCGTCCCATCGGTGAACGTGGCGAGCATAATTATAGTGGGGCTGTAGTCCCGGCTCGGGTCAGGAGCTAGCCGCGTGCCTCGAAAGGGTTCGCAGAGTGATCAGGAGGTGCCGAATTACTTACAGTGCGCTTGTCCTGGAGAGAGAAGGTCAGATAGCTACCATAACCTTGAACCGGCCGGACAAGGGAAACTCGTTCGACACGGCTCTGTGCGCGGAATTCGATTACGTGATCAAGCAGCTCGGTGGGGATCGGGACGTCAGGGCGATCGTTATTACTGGGGCAGGGAAGTACTTCAGCACCGGCATAGACCTCAGCATGTTCGTCGCTCCGGAGCGCCATGCGGCCGGCGTGCTTGGCATAGAGGGTGTATTGCCGGCTGAGGACGATCAGACCTTTGGCAAGGGGACTGCGTTGGCGGCCGTGATCAGGATCAGGGACATGCCCAAACCGGTGATCGCCGCCGTGAACGGCCAGGCGGTGGGGCTTGGCCTTGCCGTAGCGTTGGGCTGTGACGTGGTTATAGCGTCCGACTTGGCCAAGTTCAGCATGGCGTTCGTCAAGCGTGGCGTCGTGCCTGACACCGGCGCTTCGTTCAACTTGCCGCGACTCGTTGGGCTCCAGAGGGCGTGTCGACTGACCCTCACCGGTGATACCATAGAGGCGGCAGAGGCCGAGCGCATTGGTATGGTCAGTCAGGTGGTCCCTCATGACGAACTGATGAAGGCTGCCAGAGAGCTCGCCGAGAGAATAGTCAAGAACCCGCCGCTCGCTGTGGGACTCGCCAAGTCACAGCTCTATCAGGCGATGGCAGAGACGGACATGGTCGAGCACATGAAGCGTGAAGTGGAGACCATGGCGAGATGCATGAGTACGGCGGACTTCAAGGAAGCT
>JAZFSU010000389.1:0-7884 GCA_036446335.1 Dehalococcoidia bacterium
GGATTCGACGGCCTAGTCGTTCTTGGCAAATCTGAGAGCCCCGTCTATATCTTCGTCCGCGACGGAGTGGCCGAGATACGCGATGCGTCCGAGCTCTGGGGCAAGACCACCATCGAGGTCCGCGATGCCCTGAAGCAGGAGTTGGGCAGCACGGTGGCAGTGGTGGCATGCGGTCCCGCCGGCGAGAACCTCGTCACTTATGCCACCATTCTCGCCGACAACGACGCCAGCGGTTCCAGCGGCTTCGGCGCAGTGATGGGCTCGAAAAGGCTTAAGGCCATTGCGGTCGCCGGGAGAGGCAGAGTAACCGCAGCCGACCCGGAACGGCTCAAAGGGCTCAGGCAATACATTCGCCAGCTATCGAACAAGGACGTTCCTCGACCCACGTCCATCGGCCATGCAGCTCCGGAGACGGGAGAGACAATTCCGTCCCGGGCCCCGTCCGGCATTTCTTCGAAGGATATGGTAGCCATGCACTTCGAGGTGGTACCGGGCCAGAAGGGCAAGCTGGACCTGTGCCTCGGCTGCATCGGCCACGGCGGCCGGATTGTCGTGGAATCGAGGGACGGCAAGAGCAGCGGCAAGTCATACTGCGGGTCATCGCTTTTCTACATCAACCGCGCGACGAAACACTACGGAGAGCAGACAGAGATCCCCTTCTACGCGAACAGGCTGTGCGATGCATATGGTGTTGACGCTCTTTCGGTCATGTCGACTATCATGTGGCTGTCAAGATGCAAACACGCCGGCGTCCTGACGGATGAGACAACGGGCATCCCGCTGTCCGAGATAGGGAGCTGGGAGTACATCGAAACCCTGGTCAAGAAGATGTCGCTCCGCGACGGCTTTGGGGACGCACTAGCCCAGGGCATACAGAAAGCAGCCGCGATCGTTGGTGGTGGCGCGGAAGAACTCATCACAGACTTTATGTCAAGAGCTGGCCATCACCTGACATACTGTCCCAGGATGTTCCCCGCGCACGCGCTGCTCTATGCCATGGAACCCCGGCAGGCCATCGGCCAGCTGCATGAGATGGGAGTCACACTATTCCAGTTCGTGAATTGGGTCAGCAAGTTCGAGGGCACCTATCTTTCCGGCGATGTCTTGCGCGGGATAGCCGCGCGGTTCTGGGGCAGCGAACTCGCGGTGGATTTCTCGACGTACGATGGGAAGGCTCTTGCAGCCACGAAAATCCAGGACCGCGAGTACGCCAAGGAGAGCCTGATACTCTGCGACTTCGCGTGGCCGATCCTGCATACAGCGGGAGGAGATCATATCGGCGACCCATCGGTGGAGAGCAAGATCCTGTCTGCGGTCACCGGCGAAGAGGTGGACGAGGATGGACTCTATCGCATAGGCGAAAGAGTCTTCAATCTGCACAGGGCAATACACGTCAGGGAAGGCCACAACGGGAGAGAAAGCGATCAGATTCCGGAATCGCTCTATACAATGCCGCTGAAAGGCGATGATATGAACCCTCAGTGCCTGGCCCCAGGGAAAGGCGGAGAGGTAATCTCCAGAAAGGGCACGGTCGTGGACCGGGAAGGGTTCGAGAGGATGAAGGACGAATACTATGAGCTTCGCGGTTGGGACGTTGCCAGCGGCCTTCAGACCAGGGCAAAGCTCGAAGAACTCGGTCTTCAGGAGATAGCGCAAGACCTGGAGCAACGTGGGCTGGTTCGGTAGCTTCGAGCGAGGGCCGCGCGATGGTTCATCAACGCTAACTTGGGAAGGGGCAGCCATGACCGAGCAAGCGCTTTCGGACATCCGGATACTGGACCTGACCCGATACATATCAGGCCCCTACTGCACCAAGCTCTTCGCAGACTTCGGCGCCGACGTAGTCAAGATCGAAAAGCCTGGCGAGGGCGACCCTGCAAGGAGAATGGGCCCATTCTTTCAGGATGACCCTGATCCCGAGAAGAGCGGCCTCTTCCTGCACCTGAACACGAACAAGCGAAGCGTCACGCTCAATCTCAAGAGTCAGGCAGGCAAGAGGATACTCAAGGAACTGGCGAAGGACGTCGACATCCTGGTGGAGAATTTCAGCCCCCGGGTTATGCCGGCCCTGGGCCTGGACTACGAGACCTTGGAAAGTATCAATCCCAGGCTGGTGATGGCCTCGATATCCAACTTCGGCCAGACAGGGCCGTACCGTGACTTCAAGGCGTCTGAGCTGATAATCTACGGGATGGGCGGCGCAATGTGCACCACCGGACTTGGAGATTGCGAGCCCGTGAAGAAAGGGCTGAATGTCATTCAGTACCAGGGGGGCAACATGGCGGCAGCGGCCACTATGACAGCTCTCTTTGGCGCCAGGATGCACGGGGCAGGCCAGCACGTGGACGTTTCCCTAATGGAGACTCAGATGGGCTCGATCGACAGAAGGATGAGCGAGCTTCTGGCCTACGAGTACAACAAGGAGTTGACTCCCCGAATGGACATCGCCGGGCTCCTGCAGTACCCATACGGGATCTTCCCGTGCAAGGACGGCTACGTTGACGTGGCCGGGGGATTCATGTTCCTCGACCGGCTCGAGAAAGCGCTGGGTATGTCACTCATGGAGACGTACGGCGGAGCCAATCAGTTCGATGTCGCACGTAGAGAGGAGTTCTTCTCGAACATCTGGTACCCGTGGGTGCTGGAGCGCACCCGGCGAGAGGTCGTCGATCTCTGCCAGGAACACCACGTGATGAGCGCGCCGATTAACACCACAGAGGACCTGCTCAACGAACCGCAGTTCAAAGAGCGCGGCTTCTGGGTAGATGCCGATCACCCGGTAGTTGGGAATCTCACTTACCCCGGCCGGCCGGCCCAATCATCGGAGCTCCCGTGGGAAATAAGAAGGCCGGCGCCGCTACTGGGAGAGCACAACGAGGAGGTATACGCTCAATTGGGGTACTCTGCGGACGACCTGGTGAAACTGAGGGAAGGGGGAGCTATCTGAGATGGCCAAGCTACCTCTTGAGGGAATACGAGTCGTGGGCATGACGCAGATGTGGGCCGGGCCTACGGCTGAGATGCACTTGGCAGATTGGGGAGCTGAGATTATCAAGGTTGAGTCCCTGCAGTACCTCGCCGTAGGCACGAGAGGGCCTGGGCCAAGGCATCCCAGATTCGCAGTTGACATCGTAAAGGGAGGCTACGCAGGATACCTCAAGGAAGGTTATGATGAGGTCAATGGGAGGCCCTGGAACAGGAGCTGCATGTACAATGTCCATGGCCGAAACAAGGTCTCCTGCACCATGGACACGATGAGGCCAAGGGGAAGAGAGATACTCAAGCGGCTGATCCAGGTCAGCGATATCTTCGTGGTGAGTAGCCAGCCCAGCGTCATGGAGCACATGGGCCTGACCTACGACGTGATCAAAGAGTGGAATCCGTCGATCATCATGGTCCACATGTCGGGCTTCGGGCAGTACGGCCCCCTCAAATACTATCGCACGCTTGGCGCCCACCAAGAGGACTTCCTAGGGCACACCTATATCAGGGGCTACATCGACAGGGACGTGACAGCGAATTCGGCCATCTATCATGGAGACGAAGCCGCAGGAACCACTGCCGTCTTCATCATGGTGATGGCCCTCCACCAGCGCAGCCGGACTGGGAGAGGTATGTTCATCGACATGTCGCAGGCCGAGGCCACGATGGCCCAGCTCGGCGAGGCTGTCATGGACTACACGATGAACAAGAGAGTCACGGAGAGGATGGGCAATCGAGACCGCCACGGGGCCGTCCAGGGCTGTTACCGCTGCCGCGGTGAGGACCGGTGGGTCAATATCACCATGCGCAATGACGAAGAGTGGCAGGGATTTTGCCGCGCCCTGGGCAATCCTGACTGGGCAAAGGACGAGAAGTTCGCGGATGCGTTGAGCCGGTGGCGCAACCATGATGACCTCGACAAGCATATCGGAGAGTGGACCAGCCAGCACGACCACTTCGCGGTTATGCACATGCTACAAAAGCACGGCGTGGCCGCCGGGCCGGTCGAGCCTCCCGACGACGCCTACAGCGATCCCCAAATGAAAGACAGGGGTTTCTTCGAAGAGGTCACTCACTCCGAATGCGGAACGCATCGCTATCCCGGGATGCCGTACAGGATGTCCAAGACACCTAATCGTATCAGGCGTCCGGCTCCGTGCCTGGGTGAGCACAACGAGTACGTGTACAAGGACGTGCTCGGGGTCTCGGACGAAGAGTATGCCGAACTGGAGCAGGAAGGACACATCGGCATGGACCTGGTACCGGGGCTCGAGATAGGCAAATACAAGCTGGAGTAAGCTGCAGGCCTCAACAACTCCAGACAAGCAGAGGTGACAAACATGGGAGCACTGGAAGGCAAGGTGGCTGTCGTGACCGGGGCGGGAAGGGGTCTCGGAAGGAGCCACGCCATGTTGCTGGCTCAAGAAGGCGCAAAGGTGGTTGTCAATGACCTCGGCGCGGAACTCGACGGCACGGGAAAATCCACGGGGCCCGCCGACGACGTGGTCAGGGAAATCAGGGACGGGGGCGGGGAAGCAATTGCCAACTATGACAACATTGTTGATTTCCAGGCAGCCAAGAAGATCATAGACTGCGCCGTCGCAGAATTCGGCAAACTGGACATTCTGGTCAACAACGCCGGCTTCCCGAGAGATAAGATGACCTTCAGCATGGCCGAAGAGGACTGGGACGCGGTCATCGCCGTCCATCTCAAGGGAACCTTCAACTGTGGCAGATGGGCTTCCGCCTACTTCAGGGAACAGAGCAAGGCAGGGAACTTGGTATGCGGGCGAATCATAAACACTTCATCCCATTCCGGCCTCCTGGGCAACGTAGGCCAGGCCAACTACGGGTCAGCCAAGGCAGGGGTAGCGGCCATGACCATCATCTGGGCAGCTGAGCTCCAAAGGCTCAACGTGACCTGCAACGCTATCGCTCCCATGGCAAGGACGAGGATGACGGAGTTCACCATCGGCCCCCCCCCAACCGGCGAAGGCGAGTTCGACGAGTTCTCCACGGACAATGTCTCGCCGGTCGTCGCCTATCTGGCCAGTGATCAGGCGCAGCACATCACGGGCCGCGTCTTCTCGATAAGGGGAGGCAAGCTCGAACTCTTCGAGCCCTGGCAGGTAGGCAAGTCCATCGACATAGGCAGGAGATGGACCATCAAGGAGATCGGCGAAAGAGTAGGCGACCTCGGGGACTTCCCCACGCAGTGAACCACCGGATATCCGCTGTTCTCAATCCCCGCGACAGTCAGCAAGGGGATCCAAGTGGGCCGGAGACGCCCTCACCTACCCTCTCCCTTTCCACGAAGAGAGACTAGCCATCGACTCTCCGCCCCAGCTTAGTTGGCGCGAGAAGGGAGTGCCATGGTGACTCTGGCTTCGACCTCTAGTGCGCCACGATCAACTTGGTCGTGCCGCACTAGAGGCTTGACACCTGAGTTCTGCCGTGCGTATCATAGCCAGAAGCAGTGTCAAGCGATCACCGCAATTACGTGGCTCCAATAGAGAAGGAGGACAAGTCATGAAGGCCAGAGCCGTCATCGCAATGTTGTTCCTCAGCTGCCTGTTCCTGATCCTGGCAGCGTGTGGAGGTGACTCCAGCCCAACGTCAACACCTGCATCCACTCCGACTCCGGCCGGTTCGCCCACCACGGCGCCGCCGGGTTCAGAAACATCCACACCGACGCCTCAGGGCCTTGAGCATTTCCGGATACAGCAATGGCGCGTGATAGACGACAATGGCACCCCCACTCTAAGCACCAGTGCTACGGCTTCAGACAACTACAGCCTGACTCTCATTGGACCCAAGGGCAACCGCCGGGACTCCGGCTCTATCGCCGAGGGGACAAGCGAAATCAAGCTGAAGCTGGCGGATGCGTGGAAAGCACCTGACCCCGGCCAGTATACCCTACTGGTAAAGGACGCCCTGGACGAGCAAATTGCCTCGCAGGTATTCGACTTCGAGGGGATAAATCTGGCAGTGAGTGGTGTCTCTTGTACCTGGGAAATAAACGTGACAGGCACTGAATATACTCTGACAAACCTCCAGTTCATTGCTGCAAACAGCGGTGATGTTCCGGCATACATTGACAGAGCGGTTGTCTCGGTGCGCGGCAGATCGGGAACGGTGCCTCTGAATCAGGTCATCCTCCCCGGTGCCACTCAGGCAATGTCTGACATCACCCGTAAACCGTATACGAGATACGTCACCGGGGTCGCAGTCGGTGGAGATCGAGCGCTGGAGGTGAGGCTGCTCGACAGCAAGCGCGAGATTCTCTGGACGTCAAAGGACGTCGATCCGGGCACGGCGCAGGCTATCGAGTTCGAGGTCCTGGACTGGACCATGGTGGATGACGATGGCACGGCTGGATTCCAGGCTCAGATCAGCTCTGATAATGCCGTCAACATAGCTATGGTTGATCCGGCGGCCACGGAGAGGGACTGGCTGTTCTCCAACGCAGGGACCAACGAGGTCGTGCTTCATATGGGCGTGGAAGGTGAGGTGCCGGGAGCTGGCGGGTATGAACTTGTTATCAAGGACGTGTGGGGCAACAAGGCCACCACACAGACAGTGCTGATACAGGGTGCAGATCTGGCGACGAACTTGGTCAGACTGGCATGGGATGAGGGCTCAGGCCCCACTGGGGCAGGCAAGTACTTCCTGAAGAATATCGAGTTCAGTGTGTCGAACGGAGGCGACGTTCCAGCCTACATCAGGGGAACGGATCTCGTTGTGGACGGGCAGAGCACCGACGACATACAGGAAGTGCGAACCATCTTGGCCGGAGAGGCGCAATCCATAAGCGCAGGGACGCCGGCCTCGTGGGGATTCTTGGGTACTGCCGGCATTTGGGGGGGACAAAGGCCACTCACGCTGACCTTCACGGATAGCACGGGCAACGTAATACACACCCACTCTGAGACCATCAACGTGCCCTGATCGGCGAAGCGGAGAAGGTATGCAGTGCTGCCGTGTCGAGTTCAGCGTCAGAGGATCATCCATCGGCGCGATAGCTGTGCAGCATAGGCAGAAGTGCACATCTCCAGAAATCTCGGCTGAGTGTGGTCTCCAATCAGACTCGCTCCTGCGATGGCTGCCCAACGGCAACAGACTCGAATCCGACTGGAGAGCGCCGCAGAACTCGAATCACCGGCCTGGAGCCTTCACCCGGACACGTCCACCGACCGAAAGCTCACCACTCAGGGGAACCTGCGGCCCGCAGGAGTTGCAGGCACAGCCGGAGCTTGTGATGGTCCCGTCAGGAAAGTATGATATCATTATGGCACTCATGCCAACGAGGTCGCTCCCGGCTCCGGGCCAAGAGTGCCT
Organism: Dehalococcoidia bacterium; assembly: GCA_036446335.1. Lineage (GTDB taxonomy): Bacteria > Chloroflexota > Dehalococcoidia > SZUA-161 > SZUA-161 > JAZFSU01. The sequence continues at coordinate 7,321 of JAZFSU010000389.1, forward strand.
TCGTGGCTAGCGAACACAGGAGGGGCACCGCCAATGGAGATCTACCAGGTGCAGCACTGAGAGGCCGAGCCAGAGTCGGAGGGCCCCGAAAGGCTTATGATTGAGATCTGACTTTCGCCTTTCAACAAGAACAGAACAGGAAGGACACTATGAAGCTTAGCATCAAGAGAATCTACTGCGCGAGCTGCAGCCGTCTGGTGAAGGGCCAGGAACAGATCGAGAAGGAAGACGTGGCCAAAATCCATATCCTGTGCTCTCGATGCGGCAAGCTCCTCTATGTCGGGAACGGCGCTACCTGGAAGGGTGTCCGAGAAGGCAACTAGTTGCCAGATGCGACTCCTGCGAGATACAGGGTATCGACAGAGACGCTGACGACCTCGTCAGGGAGTCCCAACCAAGTCCTGGCGCTCAGCCGCCACTTGAACGGGAATCAGGGAGACGCCCAGGCAGCCGACACCGTGAGGGTGGCAAACCAGGCGAAGGGCGGGGTTCATCGCCAGAGATATCGCATTATTCCAGTAGCAGACATCTCCGGCGTTGCGCTATTGGCAAGCACCTGATACA
>JAZFSU010000390.1:0-20435 GCA_036446335.1 Dehalococcoidia bacterium
CCGCTGCCTTTTTCGCAGCGCCAACCATGCCTGGCTCCGCTTCGATCACCACCTTCGCCTTGCCTTCAACAAGGTGTATGTTTCTTCTGTGCGCAAAGGCAGCGGCCGCGCTCGGCCCGCCCGTCCCGGCGGTGGCGGCCAGCTGGTCCAGCACGGAGTCCAGCTTGAGGTGGCCCTTCCCCGGCTTCTCGATCGAAGATAGGGTCAGGATTCGCTCATCAGCGCCCGCGGCGATGCCCGCACCCGGCAAGACTGCTGCAAGAAAGGTCAGCACGATGCCAATAGCTAGAATCCGGCGAACTGCCCTGCTCGTTCTCCTCGTGCCCCCCTCGGTGCGTTTTCACTCAATAGATTATTCGGCGCGCCACGCAACCCCGCAGCGAGGTGGCGTTCGTGCCCTCCCTGCTGCCGCGGCGCGTATTAAGGATGACTGTGGCCCTCGGTCCGTACGCAGGCACAACTAGGTCCAGAAGCGGCATGAACCTGCCTGGAATCTTTGTGGATGGTCTTGCTGGTGCTGCGTGATAGATGTATAAGATTACATCACATGACTAGTATCTTGTCAACTCACCAAATGTTCACTTTAGCTTCCGTCTTCGCACTCTCCGCGAGAAGGCAAAGGCCCCGATTATGGCCGGGGCCTCGATTTCTGCAGACATGTTGCGGGACCAACTGTCTTAGTATGCATCCAGGAGCTTCAGCGCGTCGTCTAGGCCGAGGATGTCAATCTCGGCAGTGGCACTGCTCTAGTCGCTCTCCGAACCGACTCCGTCGATCTCAGGCCCGGAAACGAGGTCGTTTGATGCGTCCAGCGACTGGGCTTCCGGTTGAGTCGCGCAGAGCGGCACCGCCGCCATCGCTGAGAAGACGAGAATCAACGCCATCGTGATGTAGACTAGTTTCGACCATTTCATCTTCACCGGTTTGCCCTCCCTCCGAATCCAGGGACGCGTTGAGCGTCCAGGGGCGTCACACGCGCCCGCTCACCTTCGGAAGCAGGGAATGTGTGCCTGTTCCGAAGGGCGCTCACTCAGTGACGAGTAAGATTACAGCAGACAATGAACATTCTGTCAAGTTGCATTAACCTCACTTTGGCTGTCTCCTCGCTTGTGGCAAACATGTTGCCGCAAGAGGGGCAAAGGATGGGCCCAGCAGGTCAGCGACCTGCTGGGCCCTTTTTGTTTCGTCTGTCGGTCGACGCCGCATCACTCTTTGGGCGGTGCGGGATTAACCAGACCCTTCGCCAGCGTGTCGGGCACGGTCTTCACGAGCTCGTCGACAGTAAATTTCGTATTTGTCTCGATGGTCTTTATCTCCTCCGGCTCGGAGTAGAGCGATATCTTGTTTCCTGTGACCATGAAGGTGCGGCCGTTGATGTTGGCGGCCTCATCGGTCGCAAGGTATATCACGAACGGGACCATGTCGTCGGGTTGCGGTAGGGACATGATGACATCCGCGCCCGGCGGCATCGCGGTTCCATCCTTCTTCGCGCGCTCGATGGCTTCGCGGAGTTCCGGGAGGTCCGTGATCCGGGTGGCAGCGCGCGGCCGTATCGCGTTACAGGTCACGCCGTACTTGCCCATGTCTCGTGCCACTGTCCGGGTGAAGCCGATGACGCCTTCTTTTGCGGCGCTGTAGTTGGCCTGGCCCATGTTGCCCAGTCCCGCCTCCGAGGAGGTGTTGATGATGCGGCCACTTCGCTGCTCTCGGAACAGGGCGCATGCGGGTCTGGTGCAGTTGTACACGCCGTAGAGATCGACCTGTATGACAAGGTCCCATTCCTCAGGGCTCATCTTGAAGATCATGCGATCCCGGTAGAGGCCGGCATTGTTGACCAGAACGTCCACTCTTCCAAAGGCATCCAGCGCGGTCTTGATGATGTTCTCGCCACCCTGTACGGAGGCTACGTCGTCGTGGTTGGCAACCGCTTCTCCGCCCTTGTTCTTGATCTCCTTGACCACCTCGTCCGCGGGCGAGGCATCCTTTCCTGAACCGTCAGGCGCGCTTCCCAGGTCATTGACGACTACCTTTGCGCCTTCCTCAGCAAACAACAGAGCCTCCGCCCTGCCGATACCCCTGCCTGCACCGGTGACCACCGCCACCTTGCCCTTCAGTCTATCGCCCATCTCTTCTCTTGACCTCCTTGTGAATTCTGAATGCGATTGAGAGCGTCCGTAGGCCAGCCTCAGCGCGATCGCGAGCGCCTTGGGTCAGCTGCTGCGCTCTCAGGTTTTCGCCCCAAGTATTATAGCATCATGCACGCGCGACGGCACTATCTCGGGTGCTGGGGTGCGATGTCGGCGTACTCGTGCTTCAGCTCCCGTTGCATGAGGTTGACAACGGCCTGGCGCACGTCGACCCCGTCGTAGAGAACTCGACGCACCTCTTCGGCAATGGGCATGCTCACCTTGAGTGCGCTGGCCATCGTCAGTGCCGCGACTGTGGCGGTGATGCCCTCGGCTGTCCCTGCCATAGAGGCCTGTATCCCGGCGAGGGGGCGTTCCCTGGCAAGCTCCTGGCCAACGAAGCGGTTTCGGCTCAGGGGGCTGGAGCAGGTTGCCACCAGATCCCCGAGGCCGGCAAGTCCGGCGAAGGTCATCGGGCTGGCGCCTGCCGCCACGCCGAGGCGGGTGATCTCGGCAAGCCCCCTTGTCATCAGGCCGGCCTTGGTATTGTCTCCAAGTTCCAGCCCATCAACCATCCCAGCCGCCAGGGCAATAACGTTCTTCAGTACTCCACCGAGCTCGACGCCGACAACGTCGGTGTTGACGTAAACGCGGAACTTCGACGACGCCATCACCTTTTGCGCTCTCGTTGCCACCGACGCATCGAGGGCAGCGACTACCGTCGCGGCAGGCAGGCCGCGTGCGATCTCCCCGGCAAGGTTGGGCCCGGAAAGGACGCAGATGTTGGGATGAAGGCCGGGGTCGACCTCCTCGGCGATTACCTGGGACATTCGCTTGGCTCGGTCAAGCTCCAGGCCCTTGGCGACGCTCAAGATGAGCGTCGATGTATCGAGATACCGGCTGATGAGCTTGACGTTGCCCCGCATGTCCTGTGAGGGCACAGCCAGGATGACCACATCCGCCTTCACCAATGCCTGCTCGATCGAGGCCGTCGCTGTGAGTCCCTCGGGAAACGGCAGGCCGGGAAGGTGGCGTGAGTTTTCCCTGTCACGATTCAGTCTCTCCGCTTCCTCTTCCGTTCGGACCCAGAGGCGGACTCGCAGCCCGTTGCGGCTGAGCATGAGCCCCAGCGTCGTGCCCCACGAGGAAGTGCCGACAATGGCCACATCATTTGTCATTGAGGTCATCCAGTGTCGAGCTTCGCTGCCTTCTGCCCCAGCTTGTTCTCTCTGCCTGATAGCAGCCGGGTCAGGTTGGCTTTGTGCTGTATCACGATCAGGCCAGAGGCGACGCCGGCGTAGATCGCGTACTCGACCGGCACCCGGTCAACCGCGGCGAAGGCCGCCACCAGGACCACCGCGCTCAGCGTGCCCATCATGGACCCCAATGAAACGTAGCGTGTCAGAGCGATGACGAACACGAAGATGCCGATGCTTGCCACGGCCGCCAGCGGCTCCATCGGCAGGACTGCGCCCATGGTAGTGGCGACGCCGCGTCCACCCTGAAACTTGATGAACACCGACCAGTCGTGCCCGGCAATGGCGGCGAAGCCAGCGGCCATCTCTCCGGCGGGCGACCCTATGATGTATCCGCCGATGAGGACGGCGACCACCCCTTTGAGAACGTCGGCAGCCAGAGCTATCGCGGCGTACTTCTTGCCGATGGTGCGCAGCACATTGGTGGTGCCTGTTTTGCCGCTGCCATATTGTCGTACATCCACCCCTTTGAGCTTTCCCAGTACCAGCCCCGAGGGAATGGAACCGAGCAAGTAGCCTCCAGCGATCACAGCTACGTACTCGGCAATCATTTACCCTTCTTCTTGAACACGAGCTTCAATGGCACGCCGCTGAAGCCGAAGGAGTCGCGAAGCTGGTTCTCCAGATACCGCCGATAGGAGAAGTGCAGCAGCTTGGGATCGTTGACGAAGAAGACGAACGTGGGCGGGCTGGCCTCGGCCTGGGTGACGTACGAGATCTTGAGCCGCTTTCCTCTCACCGAGGGGGGAGAGTGAGCAGCCACGATCCTGCCGATTTCCTCGTTGAGGAGGGCCGTGGGGAGCCGCTTCTCCCTGTCCCGATTCACGTCTCTCGCCGCGGAGAGCACGTGGTCGATTCCCTGTCCATACATGGCGGAAACGAACAGAATGGGGACGCCGGGGAAGAACTTGAGTCTCTGCTGGGCGACTTGTGTGCACTCAGCCGCATCTTTCTCCAGTTCTGCGGCCAGGTCCCACTTGTTCACTACCAGCACCATCGCCTTGTGCGACTGCTGGATGTAGCCGGCTATGTGGGCGTCCTGTGCCGCGAGCACTTCGGCGGCCTCGGTGACCAGAAGGGCTACATCCGCCCTCGAGATCGCGCGCAGAGAGCGCATCACGCTGTAGCGTTCAATGCCGACCCCGACCTTGCCACGGCGGCGAATGCCGGCGGTGTCGATGAAGAGGATGGACTCCTCGTTGTGTTCGAAGACAGTGTCGATGGCGTCGCGGGTAGTCCCCGGGGTCTCGCTGACAATCGCTCTCTCCTGCCCCAGAATGGCGTTCAGCAGCATGGATTTCCCGACGTTGGGGCGGCCCAGGATGGCGATCTTGAGCATGTCGGGCTCTGCAGGCGCTGGAGTGGAGGGGGGCAGCGTCGAGATGAGCTCGTCCATCATATCGGAGACCCCGGTACCGTGATGGGCGCTCATCGCAATTGGCTCGCCGATGCCCAATTCGTGGAACTGAAATGCCTGATGGCGGCGCTGCTCGTTTTCCGCCTTATTCACTGCCAGGATTATCGGCTTCCGCGAACGGCTGAGCGCCTCGGCTACCTCCTGGTCCGGGATCGTTACGCCTTGGACTACATCCACTATGAAGACGATGGCGTCCGCCTCCTCGATGGCCACTTCCGCCTGGTCCTGCACCATCTGTCGCAGGTCCGAGTCCGGCTTGGGCTCGAGGCCTCCCGTGTCGACCAGGGTCAGTTCACGGTCCTCCCACAAAATGTCGGCATAGATCCGGTCACGGGTGGTGCCTGGTATATCCTCGACGATGGCGAGGCGCTCACCCACAAGCCGGTTGAACAGGGTGGACTTGCCGACGTTGGGCCGGCCTACGATCGCGATGATAGGTTTGGTCATGGCTGGCTCAGAATCTCCGCCAAGATAGCCTTCTGGACGTGGAGCCTGTTCTCCGCCTGGTCGAAGATGACCGACTGCGGTGAGTCGGCCAACTCGGGGGCGATCTCCTCCCCATAGTGGGCGGGGAGAGGGTGCATCAGTATGGCGTCCTTTGCCGCCAGCGAGAGGAGCCTGGCATCGACCTGGTATCCGGTGAACGCCTGGCGCCGCTTCTCTGCCTCTTCCTCCTGCCCCATGCTCGTCCAGACGTCAGTATAGACCACGTCGGCGCCCTCGGCTGCTGCCTGAGGCTCCAGTAGAAGCGTGACCTGCGCGCCGCCTTGAGCAAAGCCGCGTGCAAGGCTGACGACCTCACCCGGGATTTCATGGCCCGCCGGGGAGGCGCTCTTGAAGTTCGCTCCCGCCATGGCACAGGCCAGGAGCAAGCTGTTGGCTACGTTGTTGCCGTCCCCGACATAGGCGACGGTCACGCCTTCGAGTCCGCCCTTCTTTTCTCGGATGGTCAACAGGTCGGCGAGGGCCTGGCATGGGTGCTCCCGGTCCGAGAGCGCGTTGATGACCGGGACGGAGGCACTGTGCGCCAGCGACTCCAGAGTTGCATGAGAGAATGTTCGGGCGGCGATGACGTGGACATAACGGCTGAGTGTTCGGGCAACGTCCGCTATCGCCTCTCTTTTCCCCAGACCAACCTCGTCCTGGGAGAGATAGATGCTGTGTCCCCCGAGCTGGTGCATGGCGACGTCGAAGCTCACTCTGGTGCGGAGCGAAGGTTTCTCGAAAAGCAGGGCGAGAGTCTGTCCCTCGAGGATGGGGCCGACGCCTTCCTGCTTCATTCTGATTGCGCCGTCGATGAGCCGCCGAACGTTGTCCGGAGAAAGATCGCCGATGGAGAGTAGATTCTTGCCTTTCATCGTGGGCTCCTTGTTCCGCTACAAGTATATCATAATACTACGGGGGGGCTTTTCCCCACTAAATATGGCTCGGGACGACGCTCTGCCGGGGCGCAGACCGTACCACGCCAGCGGACTCCCCCTGGAGGCGTGGACAGGCGTGACCTCAATGCCAGGTCCGGTACGGTCACGCCAGGAGGCGATTTGCGCAGTCTCCTGAGAAAGGGACTTGACAGGACTTGACAAAACATCACAAATGATTATCATGGGCTCATCATTGGCTTATCTTCGGATTATCACAGGGTAATCATATTTCTTTTCGCTAGACGATAGATTGAGGATGACATATGATGGACGGACTGAAGAACCTTCGCCAAAGGCAACTGCTCACCCAGAAAGAGTTGGCGAACGCTTCTGGAGTCGGAATCGCTACGATTTGCAGGATTGAGGCGGGCAAAGTCAAGCCCTCCCTGAGGAGTATCCGGGCGCTTGCCAAGGCGCTAGAGGTGAGCCCTGATGAGATGAGGGACCTGTTGCTGGCGCGACAGGCCCGTCTGCTCTGACCCTCGCGGGAATTGAGGCCAATGTCATAGCTCATCGCATTGCAAAGGAGGCACAGGAATGATCAGGGTCATAGATGGGAAGCGGTTCTTCTGGCTGATGTCGTATCTGGAAAAGGGGGATGCTCTAGAGAAGGCGAAGAAGCACAGGCTGACAGGCAGACAGTCCTTGGCCAGGGTGATCAGGAGCAGGAGAGGCTTCTACGAGGTCTGGGCAGCCTAGGTTGGCACCTGCGAGGTGGCCTGGGAACCGTGGATCGGGTTAGCGAACACCCACCGGGGGAGTGAAGGGGAGGAGTATGGAACTCAAGTATGATCCAAGGTACTGTCCGCAATGCTACCAGTATGCTGCCAGAGTTGGTGGCGATGCGCAGGCCTGCAGGGCCTGCTTCGGAAGCCACGATGGCAATCTTGAGACGTCATTTGAGGCTGCGTTCATGCTGATGGCTGACGTTGATGGCATGGAAGGTGAAGCCGCGTCGGGGACCACGGGGCAGGCCCAAGAGCAGACGATTGGCATAGTGTATGCAGTGGGTGCTGACTCCCCGCATCCCGAATGAAGATGTCGAGTTCCCGCAGGCGCCGCCGGGCTGCCCGGTTCGGCGGAAGTCTTGGCTGGGTGTTCCCCTAAACGGCCGTCCGATGCGATGGCAGCTTCATAGATGACCATCCCCGAGTATGCGTTCATTCCTCTCCGGCCATCGCAGTGCGCTGACAGCGCGATGCACACGTTCCCCACGAGGCGCGAATCCTCTGAAGTCACCGCATGTGACACTATTGCTGACAGTTCAGGTACGCTCATTCACCGGGGGGGAGAGAGCCTGATCGCCGAAGGCCCTTCGATGTTCCGCGCTAGCCAGTGGGCCGTTCATGCGCCCACGGATGCGCTTCCTCAAAGGCGGCTGCGACCCTGAACACCGTGGCTTCATCATGGGCGCGGCCGATGATTTGAAGGCCCACGGGCAGGCCGTCATCGGTCCATCCGGCCGGGATGGAAGCTGCCGGCTGACCGGTCATGTTGAAAACGGTGATGAACGGAAGCCAGTTCAAGAAGTCGGCCGGGTTGGGCACTTCCACTGGCGGGGGAGGCAGGGCAAGAGTCGGGGTAAGAAGCACGTCGTAGGTCCGGAAGAATCTGCCGGCCTCGGCTGCGAGGTCTTGCTTTGCGTACATGGCTTTGGCGTAATCAGTTGCCTTCACTTCGGCGCCCACATACAACATGGTAGCCGTCAGCGGGTCAAGATTGGCCGCTATCCGGTCAGGTGGGCCGAAACACGAGAGCGCCTCGACGTGGTCAACGACGTACAGCGTGGAATGGTGGGGTGCCGGGTTGTCAAACCCCGGGTGCGCCTCCTCCACGTCTGCCCCCATTAAAGAGAACTGCTTCGCGGCCCGCTCGCAGATCTCCAGGACCTGCGGATCAACCTCAGCGTAGCCCAAGTCACGGCTCCACGCGATCTTCAGTCCGCGCACGCCGCCCTGCAACGCATTGGCGAAGCTGGTCTCAGGCGCGCGGATTGAGTAAATGTCTCCCCAGTGGTGACCGGCCATAACGTCGAGCATCATGGCAGCGTCCCTGACCGTTCTCGTGATGGGCCCCTCGTGTGTCAGAACGTCTCCCCCGTGGGAGATGGGGTAGCGCGGCACGCGCCCGAATTGGGGCTTGATGCCGAAGACGCCGCAGCAGCTCGAAGGGAGGCGAATGGAGCCCCCACCGTCGCTTCCGGAAGCCAGGGGGCCCAGTCCGGACGCGACAGCGGAGGCAGCGCCCCCGCTCGAACCGCCCGGGCTTCTTTCGAGGTTCCAGGGGTTCCGCGTGACCCCGAAGACCAGATTGTCGGTCAACATCTTCAGGCCGAATTCCGGCGTATTCGTCTTGCCCAGCACTATGGCGCCTGCTTCCTTCAGCCGCGCCACAAGGACTGCGTCCTCGTCGGGGACGAAGTCCTGCATCAGCTTGCTGCCCATGGTGGTGCGCACTCCCTTGGTGAACACCAGGTCCTTGATCGACACAGGGACTCCGTGAAGCGGCCCCAGCTTCCCCCCGCGCATTGCGGCGTCCTCAGCCACCTTTGCCTCGGCCATTGCCGTCTCAGCAGTCAATGTGACGTATGCATTGATCTTGGGGTTGATGGCTTCGATGCGCTCCAGAATAGCGCTGACCACCTCGACGGGCGACAGCTTCTTCTCTCGGATGGCTGCGGCCATGTCCACGGCGCTCATCCAGCATATCTCTTGATTCACCATAATCTGATCTCCTTATGGGAGAAACGATTGCTGCCCGGACACCGGCTGCTACCGTAGCATGGCCCCGGAGAGGCTGTCAAGTTATGGGTGTGTGATCACACTACCTTCGCCCGCCTCTCTTTGACAACGTTTGGCCGTTGTGTGAAAATATCCGAGGTGTGTGCTGCGCACGCAATATCTTCCTCGGACTGCCCCGAAAGGAGTTCTCAGCGATGCCCGAAGAACTGGAGAAGCCCCCGATGCTGGACAGCTACCGCGTCCTGGACCTGACGGACGACAGAGGGGCCTTGTGCGGCAAGATCATGGCCGAACTCGGGGCCGACGTGGTCAAGGTGGAGAGGCCGGGTGGGGACCCAGCGCGGAACGTTGGGCCTTTCTTTCACGATACCCCCAATCCCGAGAAGAGCCTCAACTGGTTTGCTTTCAACATCAACAAGAGGGGGATCACACTCAACATTGAGACCAAGGACGGCCAGGAGATCTTCAGGAAGCTGGTCAAGAACGCCGATTTCGTAGTCGAGTCTTTCACTCCTGGGTATCTGGACGGGCTGGGCCTGGGCTACGAGGCACTCAGCAAGGTCAATCCCAGGATCGTCATGACTTCCATCACGCCGTATGGGCAGACGGGGCCTCACAGCAAGTTCAACTCACCCGACCTGGTCACAATGTCCATGGCGGGCTACACCTACATATGCGGGGACTCCGACCGGCCCCCGGTGAGGTTCAGCAGCGACCAGTCCTACATGCAGTCCAGCCTGCAGGCCACTGCGGGGACGCTGATAGCTCACTACCATAGGGAGCTCAGCGGCGAGGGGCAGCATGTTGATGTTTCCGCGCAGGAATCAATGGTCTGGACGCTATGCTATGCTCCTCACGACTGGTACCTGCTGAAGGCCTTGCATCATACCAGGGAGGGGAGTCGCTGGAAGCGCTTCGGCGTAACCTATCGGTTGATCTGGCCCTGCAAGGACGGCTACGTCTGCTATCGATTGCTCATGGCTCAACCGGGCGCGAACGTGATGAACGAGATGATCGAGTCGATGAACAAGGAAGGATTCGGGCTGGACATGAAAGGCATCGACTGGGGCACCATGGGCTTCGATCAGATGTCTCAGGAAAATATCAACAGCTGGGAAGAGGAGGTTGGCAAGTACTTCCTCAACCACACCAAGAGAGAGCTGCACGAGGAGGCCGTGAGGCAGAGGAACGTGCTGCAGCCGGTAAACACGTCCCAGGACATGGTGGAGTCGCCGCAACTTGAGGCCAGGGACTTCTGGGTGCAGCTGGAACACCCCGAGCTGGGAGAGACCATCACATATCCCGGACCCTACTTTAAGTCAACCGAGACGGCATGGCAGAAGGGGCGCAGGGCACCCCTTGTCGGCGAGCACAACGAGGAGATCTACGAGAAGGAGTTGGGCTTGTCCGGGGAGGAGCTTCTGACCCTGAAGAGAGAGAAGGTAATCTGATCTTGCAGGTGAGAGGAAAATCGAGATGAAGAAGTATCCACTCGAAGGGTTGAAGGTGGTGGACTTCTCCTGGATCTTTACCGGGCCAATAGTGACCAAGTACCTGGGGGACCATGGAGCAGAGATCATCAAGATAGAATCAGCCGCCAGGCCGGACGGCACCAGGCTGATGACGCCTTTCGCGGGCGGGAAGATGGGAATGAACACCAGCGGCGTCTACGCCAACTACAACTCCAGCAAGTACAGCATGAATCTGAACCTGCGCGAGCCCCGCGCTGTGGAGATAGTGAAGAAGCTCGTCGCCAGGGCCGACATAGTGCTGGAGACCTTCGGCCCCGGAGTGATGGGGAGGTTGGGCCTTGACTATGACGCGCTCAAGGGTGTGAAGCCTGACATAGTCATGCTCAGCATGAGCATGTTCGGTCAGTACGGCCCCTATGCCAAGCAGCCCACCTTCGGTCAGCTTTTGCAGGCCACGAATGGGTTCGTGCATCTCCTTGGTTGGCCGGATCGATCGCCTTCCCTGCCGGTCGCAGCCTACACCGACTACATAGCGCCTTGGTACGTTCTCATAGCTTTGATGTCTGCGCTCGACTATCGCCGTCGCACGGGCAAGGGGCAGTACATCGACCTCGCCATGCAGGAAGCCAGCGTGCATCTCGCCTCGCCGGTGGTCATGGACTACACGATCAATGGCAGGATACAGAATCGCATGGGCAACAACTGCCCCGGAGCTGCGCCGCACGGAGTTTACCCCTGCCAGGGTGAAGAGAGGTGGTGCGCTATAGCTGTGTTCAGTGATGATGAGTGGCAGGATCTGTGCAAGGTGATGGACAATCCTGAATGGACAAGATCGCCGAAGTTCGACACCCTGCCGCACAGGGCGGAGAACATCGAGGAGCTTGACGAGTTGATGGGCAAGTGGACGATCAATTTCACGCCAGAAGAGGTGATGGCCAAGCTGCAGGCGGTCGGGGTTGCGGCCGGGGTAGTCCAGACAGGACAGGACCTGGTGGACAACGATCCGCAGCTGAAGCACCGAAGACACTTCGTCGAGATGGATCACGCCGAGATGGGGAAACATCTCACCGAGCGGCCGCCTTTTCAGCTTTCGAAAACGCCGTCCGAGCCCCAGAGGCCCTTCCCATCCTTCGGTGAGCATACCGAGCTTGTCTGCAAGGAGATCCTCGGCATGGACGATCAGGAATTCGCCGAATTGATCGGCGCCGGGGTTCTCGCCTAGAGGACGTTCGAGAACCTGGCGATTCCGGGCAGCGTGGGGCAGATGCCCCAGGCATGGTTGGAGCGGATGCTCCACCCCACATACAATTGTCAGGCATGTTCCCGAATCGGGCTGACACCGGCATGGCGTCCAGGCGGAATAATCGCGGTTAGTTTAGTTCATCTTTGCGCCGAAAAGTGCTATAATTGCCATCGTAGTGGCTGGCATTAAGAGTCAGAGTAAGACAGCTTGGATGGTACCGGGTATGATGCCAGAATCACTATCCTCTCCTGACCCTTCCTACTGTGGGGGCGAGCTTTGTCGTAGCCAGCGCCCGGCTGAGCCGTGCCCTCAATATTGGGTCGATGCCGAGTTCGCGGCTGCAGGCCGGTGCAGAGCGAGCGGGGAGTCAAATGACTGTAAACAATAGCGAATACACGGCTCGGGATATCCAGGTGCTCGGCGGCATCGAGGCGGTGCGGCTGCGCCCAGCCATGTACATCGGCAGCACCGATCAGCGAGGGCTTCATCACCTCGTCCAGGAGATCGTTGACAATAGCATCGACGAAGCAATGGCGGGGTATTGTGACAAGATCGAGGTCTCCCTCCACGAGGATGGGTCGGTCAGTGTGGCTGACAACGGCAGGGGCATCCCCGTCGAGATTCATCCCACCACAGGCGTTTCCGCCGTGGAGACGGTGATGACAACCCTGCATGCCGGCGGCAAGTTCGGCGGCGGCAGCTACAGGGTTTCCGGCGGATTGCACGGAGTTGGTGCGTCCGTTGTGAATGCCCTCTCTTCCTGGGCCAAGGTGGATGTAAGGCGACACGGCAAGCTCTTTCGTCAAGAGTACCGGCGTGGTGTCCCCGAGTATGCGATGAAGGAGATCGGCGAGGCCGAGGGCAACGGCACACTCATGACTTTTCAGGCGGACGCGGAGATTTTTCCGGAGATCGAGTTCAGCTTCGAACAGCTGGCTCAGGCCTTCCGTGAGATGGCCTATCTGAACAAGGGCATTGAGATCTGGTTCAAGGACGAACGCAATGGTGTGGAGAAGACCTTCTACTTCGAGGGGGGTATCGCCAGCTTTGTCCGCCATCTCAATCGTAAGCGGGCCGTGGTGCACGCCATGCCGGCGTACTTCTCAAAGATGGTCAACAGCACAGCGGTCGAGGTCGGGCTTCAGTACAACGACGGCTTCACCGAGTCCACTCTGAGCTTTGCCAACTGCATCAACACTCCTGATGGCGGGAGCCACCTCACCGGCTTTCGCTCAGCGCTCACTCGTGTTATCAACGACCATGCCCGCAAGTACAAGATACTCAAGGAAAACGACCCCAACCTGAGCGGTGATGATGTCAGGGAAGGGTTGACGGCGATAATCAGCGTGAAGATTACCGATCCGCAATTCGAGGGGCAGACCAAGGCGCGGTTGGGCAATCTGGAGGTCAAGAGCCAGGTGGAATCGGTCGTGGGCGAAGGGCTCGTTGGCTTCCTGGAGGAACACCCCTCCGACGCGAGGAAGATCATCGAGAAATGCCTCACCGCCTCGCGGGCTCGCGAGGCGGCGCGCAGGGCGAGAGAGCTGGTCCAGAGAAAAGGTCTTGGGGATATGTCCGGCCTCCCCGGCAAGCTGGCCGACTGTTCAGAGAAGGACCCTGCGTTGAGCGAACTGTACATTGTAGAGGGCGATTCCGCAGGCGGGTCGGCGAAGCAGGGGCGGGACCGGCGCTTTCAGGCTATACTGCCGCTCAAGGGCAAGATCCTGAACGTGGAGAAGGCTCGCCCGGACAAGATGCTTGCCCATGAGGAGATTCGCGCTCTCATAACGGCTATTGGGGCCGGGAACGGCACTGACTTCGACATCGCGAAGGTGCGCTACCACCGCGTGATAATAATGACGGATGCCGATGTCGATGGCTCTCACATACGTACCCTGCTGCTCACGTACTTCTACCGTTACATGGCGGAGCTGATCGATAACGGGTATCTGTATATAGCACAGCCTCCTCTCTACGGCATCAAGAGAGGCAAGGACCAGAAGTGGGCTTACTCGGACAAGGAGAAGGACTCCATACTGGCCAAAACGGGGACCAAAGGGTGGAGCATTCAGCGCTACAAGGGCCTTGGTGAGATGAACCCTCAGCAGCTGTGGGAGACCACGATGGACCCCGAGAAGCGCGTGATGCTCCAGGTCCGGGTCGAGGATCAGGTGCAGGCCAACGAGATTGTCCAAACGCTGATGGGGGAAGAGGTCCCGCCCCGAAAAGCCTTCATCCAGGCGCACGCCCTCCAGGTGCGGAACCTGGACGTATAGACCATTTCTCGGACCAGGATGTCATTGCGACCCTGGTTTATCGGGGGAAGCAATCTCTCTCCTCCATTCAGGCACTGCCCCTTCCGGATTGCTTCGTCGCTGACGCTTCTCGCAATCATAGAGGATGCTGGCAAGCGGCACCCCCAAGGACAAAAATGGCAATCTCTCGCATGGGCTGGCAGTATGGCACTTGGCGTTGTTGCCCCTGTCGAGCGCGTGTCATTCCTGCGGAAGCAGGAATCCAGACAAGGGGGGCCTTGGACTCCCGCTTTCGCGGGAGTGACGCAGGAGAAGCGCCCGGAAGCGTCAATAATCTGTTTTCGGAGTAATGACAACAGATATGGCCTCCGGGCAATTCACGGATAGGCGAACTCCGCGAATGGTTGCACGCGACCAGCTTGGGGCATATAATTGTCTTCTCAGTCTCAGCCGAATTCACGAGTCAGCGAGACTCATTGGTGGCGGCCTATGAAGAGCTCCTTCAGCCTTGGCACGATCATGGGCATCCCCTTCGGGGTGAACTTCTCGTGGTTCATAGTTTTCTTTGCCCTGGCTGCTATCCTGGCTCTCTCCTACTTCCCCTACTGGTATCCTGACTGGTCTCAGGCTTTGTACTGGCTGCTGGGGTTCGTTACCAGCCTCCTTTTCTTTGCGTCGGTAGTGGCTCACGAAGTGGCGCACTGTGTGGTCGCTGTGAGAAGAGGCATTGAGGTCAAGAGCATAACCCTGTTTGTTCTCGGCGGTGTATCGAGGATAACGAAGGAGGCCAGTGAGCCATCGACCGAGCTGGTCATGGCAGTGGCCGGACCGCTCTCGAGCGTAGCGCTGGGAGGCATTGGGGTCGTCATATGGCTGGCCAGCAGGAACGCAGTGGAACCTTTGGGTGCTGTGGCATTTTACCTCTTCTGGATCAATATGGCGCTGGCAGTGTTCAACATGCTGCCGAGTTTTCCCATGGATGGCGGCCGGGTCCTGCGCTCACTTGTCTGGTGGCGCAACGGGGACTACATGCGGGCAACTCGCATCGCTTGCCGCATCGGGCAGGTGACAGGGGGTCTGGTGATCCTGATCGGTGTGGCGGTGGCAATCTTGATCAACGCCGTCTCTGGGCTCTGGGCGGTGATGATCGGGCTTTTCGTGACAGTCGCCTCCACGACGAGCTACAGGCAGGAGATGCTGCGAAGTAGTCTGAGAGGCTTCAACGCACGGGATGTGATGACGCTTGACAGCCAGCGAGTGCCGGCGCAGTTGCCGGTCGAGGTGGCGGCCACCGATTACTTCCGGTCCGGCGATGTTGTCTTCCTGGTGGTTGAGGAACGGGGTGAGCCTGCTGGGATCGTGGTCCCGAAGCACGTGAAAAAGGTGTCGAAGCAGCAACGACGAACCACGTCTGTGGCTGAGATAATGACCCCTATCGAGAAGGTGGGAGTTGTCTCTCCGGAGGACGACGGGATGGTCACGTTGGAGAGGATTGAGGAGGGGGATCTCGGTGTGGTGGTGGCAATGGATGGCGGTGGCTTGGCAGGGTTCGTTGAGCGGGACCATCTGCTTGATCGCGGCTTCGACCATCCCGAGCAAGGAGAGTAGGCCACCAATGGTTGTCGGCGGCGGCTTCCCAAGGCTGTCTCGCCGGGCTGCTCATGCCAGCCGGACCACTTCCTGGTGTGCCGGTGGCTGCCACGGGTATTCTTGCCAATCGAAGTGAACGGGGATAGAATATACGTGATCACTGGGTTGATCCTTTTTTCAAGGGGAAGGAGGCCGGATGGAGAAGGGTACGTGGACGGTAAAGACTGGGCTTGCCCAGATGTTGAAGGGTGGCGTCATAATGGACGTCACCAACCCGGAGCAGGCCAAGATTGCGGAGGAGGCGGGAGCATGCGCAGTCATGGCACTGGAGAGGGTGCCTGCGGATATCCGTGCTGAGGGTGGCGTTGCCCGGATGGCGGACCCCACGGTTATCTTGGCCATTATGGACGCGGTGAGCATTCCGGTGATGGCCAAGTGCCGGATTGGGCACTTCGTTGAGGCTCAGGTGCTCCAGGTGCTGGGAGTAGACTACATTGACGAGTCGGAGGTGCTTACGCCCGCCGATGAGAAGCATCACGTCAACAAGGGCGACTTCAAAGTGCCGTTCGTCTGTGGTTGTCGTGACCTTGGTGAGGCGCTGCGCCGGATCGGTGAGGGCGCGGCCATGATCAGGACCAAGGGTGAGGCAGGGACCGGCGACATCGTTGAAGCGGTGAGGCACATGAGATCGGTGATGGGCGGCATCAAGAAACTGCAGGGCATGCCCGCCGAGGAGTTGATGTCCGAGGCGAAGTCTCTTGGGGCTCCTTTCGAGCTGGTGCAGGAAGTGCACTGCACAGGTAGATTGCCTGTGGTCAATTTCGCCGCCGGCGGTATAGCGACGCCCGCAGACGCTGCCTTGATGATGCAGTTGGGGGCTGACGGGGTCTTTGTTGGCTCCGGGGTATTCAAGGCTTCGAATCCGGCCGCTGTGGCCGCGTCGGTCGTAAAGGCCACGACCCATTACCAGGATGCCGAGATCATCGCCGAGGTCTCCAAAGGGTTGGGGGCGGCAATGCCGGGTCTGAGTGTCAAGAGCATTCCCGAAGAGCAACTGCTTGCGCCCCGTGGCTGGTAGAGGAACCGATGGATAGGATCGGAGTCCTTGCCATGCAGGGCGCTTTCGCAGAGCATATCGGCGTCTTGCGCCAGGTGGGGGCGGAAGCGTTTCCTGTCCGCCTTCCCGGAGATCTCGAGGGAATCAGTGGGCTTGTCATCCCCGGTGGAGAGTCCACCACGGTGATCAGGCTGATGGAGGAGTACGGCCTGACCCGCGAGCTTCACCGGCTTATTGAGGGGGGCTTGCCTGTCCTGGGCACCTGTGCGGGTATGGTCCTCCTGGCGAGGTCGGTTCGAGGAATGACCCAGGAGACGCTGGGTGTGATGGATATCGAGGTTAGGCGCAATGCCTTCGGTCGACAGGTTGACAGCTTCGAGGTTGACCTGGACATGCCGGCGTTGGGGGCTTCCCCGTTTCATGCCGTCTTCATTCGCGCTCCATGGATTGAGAGTGTAGGCACTGATGTCGATGTGCTGGCCAGCCTTTCGGATGGCACTGCGGTCGCCGCCAGAGAGAAGAACATGGTGGTCGCTGCATTCCACCCTGAGCTCACCGGGGATCTCCGGTTTCATACATACTTTATTGAAAGTGTCTGCGGCAATTTCAAAGCAAGTGCGGCTGAAGTGAGATGATCCGGCCCCTTCAGATTATTGACATCGCGGTGCTGCTTCTCTTCTTGGGAAGATCACCGGATAATGAAGCGAGGATTCGGG
This sequence comes from Dehalococcoidia bacterium, assembly GCA_036446335.1. GTDB lineage: Bacteria > Chloroflexota > Dehalococcoidia > SZUA-161 > SZUA-161 > JAZFSU01. Next base: position 17,295 of record JAZFSU010000390.1, read on the forward strand.
ATAGGTTCAACAAGAGGGAGAAGGAGTCACGGCCGCTTGTGCCGCTGCTCAGGGACTGCGTTGTTTCCCGGGACAGCCGGCACAGCCTGGTCTGTGCTGAAGGCGGGCTCATCCGCGGCTTGGCCTGCCTCCGGAAGCGCGGTGGCCCTGATGTGTGGGAGATAGAGCACTTGCTCTTGGCGCGGGGGCACGAGGGCTGCTGCCTTGATCTTCTGGAGAGGCTGGGGGCAGCGGAGGACGAGATCAGGGTCGAACGGCTTTTCCTGCGTCTCGACACGGGCAGTCCAGCTGTCGACATAGCAAGGCAGGCGGGCTTCGGCCATTACCTCACTGAGAGCCTCTATTGTCTGCAGGGGACACATGAGTCGGAGCCATGCGAAATGTCGCTTGAGATCAGCCCTGAGTCAGGCGAGGACGAGTACAGGCTCTTTCGGCTTTATAGCGGCGCGGTGCCCGTCCAGGTTCGCAGCGTGGAGGGCATGACTTTTCAGGAGTGGAGCCGGAGCAGAGACAGGTCCGCCGACAGAGAGTCCGCTTTTGAGAGCGAAGGCGAGCTCTCGGCTTGGCTAAGTACCAGAGTCGATGGTACGGCCGGGCAATTCGAACTGGTCACTGCGTTGGGAGCAGATGAGTTGGGCCAGATCGTGCAACACGGGCTGTCGATCCTCGAGGGCAGGCATCCTGTGTACTGTCTGGTCCCCGAATTCCAGCAGCCATTGCGGCGCGTGCTCGAGGAGCGAGGCTTCGTGCAGGTGGCTGAGTATTCTTGCCTGAGCAAGCCATTCGCGGTCCGCGTCCGCGAGCCGGGGCTGGTGCCAATGCAGGCGTGAGGAGTGAGGATTAAGCATGCAAAAGATAGTATCCGATGATTTGGACGCGCTTTTCGATGCGCTTCCGCCACATATCTCCGATCCGGTGAGGCTTGAAGAGGCCCGCAACGAGTTGCTGGAGATCGTCATGGATCTGGGCCGGACGCCGGAGGCGCGCTACCTCGATCGAGAGGTGGTTCTGACGTCCAACGAGGTGACGGCCGAGGATATAGACTTCGTACTGTCGCGTATAGGCGAGTTTGGTGATGATAATCGGGCCGGTATCGAGCGCACCCTTCATCGCATCTCGGCCATACGCAACCGCAAGGGGCGAGTGGTCGGGCTGTCATGTCGAGTGGGGAGGGCGGTCTTCGGCACTATTGCCTTGATCCGGGACATGGTGGAGTCGGGCAAGAGCATTCTCCTGCTGGGGCGGCCGGGTGTAGGCAAGACTACTATGTTGCGGGAGGTGGCTCGCGTTCTCGCCGATGACCTTGAGCAGAGGGTGATCATCGTTGACACGTCCAACGAGATCGCAGGTGACGGTGATATTCCTCATCCCGCCATTGGACGAGCGCGGCGAATGCAGGTTTCGACCCCTCCGAGGCAGCATGCCGTGATGATCGAGGCGGTCGAGAACCACATGCCTGAGGTAATCGTGATCGACGAGATCGGCACTGAGCTCGAGGCCCAGGCGGCACGCACTATCGCCGAACGCGGAGTGCAGCTCGTGGGCACCGCACACGGAATTTCGCTGGACAATCTGTTGATGAACCCAACTCTATCCGACCTCATTGGCGGCATCCAGACGGTAACATTGGGCGACGAAGAGGCGAGACGACGGCGGACACAGAAGTCCATCCTGGAGCGGAAAGCGCCGCCGACCTTCGATGTCGTAGTGGAGATTCAGAACTGGGAACGTGTTGCGATCCACCATGATGTTGCGGCCATGGTTGACGCCACCCTCCGCGGACATCTGATCCCGCTTGAAGTGCGCTGGATCGAGGACGGGAAGATAAGGAGTGAGAAGGAGATGCCCTTTGCCGCCGCCGAGGCGATGCAGGACAGGGGATCGGGTCGGGATGACGAGCCCAAGAGCATTATGCCCTTCGGCATAAGTCGGGCTCGACTTGAGGAGACCATCAAGAAGATGAATCTGCCCGTGGAAGTGGTCAACGATCTCGACAAGGCCGATCTATTGATGACCTCGAAGAGCCACTACCGGAGGACGTCACCGACGCTCAGGGAGGCCGAGCAAAGGGGAGTCCCCATCTATGTAGTCAGGAGCGACAGGGCTTCCCAGATGGAGCAGGGACTGGCCAATGTCTATCGGATCGAGGAGCGGTCGGACTCTGTGGCTACAGCCCTAAGGGAAATGGAAGAGGCCATACAGCAGATTCAGCGCTCGGGTGAAGCGGTGGAGCTTAGCCCTCAGAATGCTTTCATTCGTCGTCTGCAGCATCAGTTGGCAGAGAAATCCAACCTAGAGACAAAGAGCACCGGCAAGGCCCCACGGCGCCGGGTTCGTATCCTCACAGGATCGGACGAGGACTGAGGGCAGAAGTTGAGCCCGTTCATCGTTCTTGAGGGTGGGGAAGGAAGCGGGAAGTCCACTCAGGCCAGGCTTCTGAGGAATCAGCTTCTCAAACTGGGCTTGCCTGTTCTCCTCACGCGCGAGCCCGGCGGCACATCCGTCGGCAACAGACTGCGCCGCTGGATCAAGTGGGGGGGAGAGGTCACTCCGCAGACCGAGTTGATGTTCCTCCTGGCTGCCCGGAGCCAACTCGTGACTGAGGTCGTCCGGCCCGCCATAGATAGCAGCACGATTGCCATCTGTGATCGGTACGCCTACTCTACGTTTGCCTACCAGGGCTACGGGCGGGGGATGGATCTGGAGTTCCTCGAAACGCTGAACAACTTCGTTACAAGTGGCCTGCTGCCTGACCTCGTGGTGCTGATGGACGTGGACCCTGAGCAGGGTCTGCGTCGCAAAGGGAAGACGAGGGACAAGTTCGAGCGGGAGGGAGTCGCTTTCCACCGGAGGGTTCGGGAGGGCTACTTGAAGATGGCCGCCGAGGAGCCCGAACGTTGGCTGCTCATCGATGCCGGACTCGCCCGGAAAGAGATTCGTCAACGGATCTGGCAGCGGGTGGAGCGGCTCCTGGGCTAGCGGGGCCCTGTCGTCTCTCGAGCCACAAGCTCTTTGTAGGCGTCCATCAATCTCTCGGTGACTTCGCCCATTCCCAACCCGGAGCGCTCACCACCGATGGGCTGACCATCGACCTCACTCAGTGGCATCAGCTCCAGAACGGAATTCGTGACGAAGGCTTCA